>NZ_JAUDRH010000012.1 GCF_030381805.1 Chlorogloeopsis sp. ULAP01 | reverse complement strand
CTGGTCGCATCCTCATTGATGGCTATGATATCAGCAAAGTCGAACTCTACTCCTTGCGGCAACAAATTGGCATGGTGCTGCAAGATACTCTTCTGTTTGATACCACAGTGCAAGAAAATATTGCCCTGACAATGCCAGACGCGACGCCAGAAGAAATTGTCGAAGCCGCCAAAATCGCTTGCGCCCACGACTTTATTATGAACCTGCCGTCGGGTTATGAAACTCGTGTTGGCGAAAGAGGTGCTGCTTTATCTGGGGGACAAAGACAAAGGATTGCGATCGCCCGCACTGTACTGCAAAATCCACCATTACTCATACTAGATGAGGCTACCAGTGCTTTGGATTATGCCACCGAACGCTCCTGTTGTTTGAATTTAGCAGCAGCATTTAAAGGAAGAACTGTACTTTTTATTACCCATAGGTTAGCGACTATTCAGAGTGCTGACATTATTTTGATGATGAGCGCTGGGAAGATAGCAGAACAGGGGACTCATGCTGAACTTATGGCTTTCAAAGGATTGTACTACTGTCTGTATCAGCAACAAGAGACTGCGGGAGGATGAGACAGTCCATCTAAATTCTCTAACCTAGAAAGTTTATAAATAACCAACAATTAAAAGCTTAATCATAAAGCTTTAACAAGTAATCACCAACAAAAAAGATAACACTCTCACAAACAGCCAACACTTACAAATAATAACTATCAATAACGAAAACTTTATAAATAATCACGTTTACACAAACTAATTATGAATAACAATAACGTCAACGGTACAAATGGTAATAGCAAAGATTTCCACAATGGTAATGGTACTAACGATAACGGTAAAAATGGAAGTAATGGCAATAGCTCACCGAAACAATCAATAACTTTTATCCAACAATTGGAACAGCTATCAAATCACGCTACACCAGACTCTATAGAACCAAAACCACCTGGAACTGTAGCACGTAGTCTCCATAAATTTGACCAACCAGTTATTCTTACTCAATCAAGGAAGTGGTCAAGAGCAATTTTGTGGAGTTTAATGGCAGTAACTGCTGGTACTATTATCTGGGCAAACGTAACCAAAATTGAAGAAGCAGTTTCTGCTACTGGTAAGCTGGAACCAACAGGCACTGTTAAGGAAGTACAAGCACCTGTCGGTGGAGTAGTCAAAGAAATTTTTGTTGAAGATGGTAAGCAAGTCAAACAAGGGCAACGTCTTGTAAGTCTTGACTCCACTACTGCATTAGCTCAGTTAGATTCGTTACAAAAAATACGCTCTTCTCTTATTCAAGAAAATCGGTTTTATCAAACACAATTAACAGAAGGAATGAGAGAGGGAAGGAGCAACAGAGGGAGAGAAAATACCCTCGCTCCCACCCTGCGGGAAGCCGCTACCGCGTCTACGCTCCCTCACTCTCTCACTCTTTCAGTCCCCAAAGAGATGCTTGATTTGACTAAAAGTCGAGCCGCATTGGTTGCAGAAAACCAAGTGTATCGTACCCAATTAGATGACAATTTATCTAAAGTTCGCCTCACACTGGAACAAAAAGAACGCTTTTTATCCAACCAAATCGAATTAAATGCCCGTGTAGCTGCTGCCGGGTTGGAAGTTGACCAATCAAAACGCCAACTCCAACAAGCTGAAATTAAACTGGCTACAACCAAAGATACCTTGGTAATGAATCAGGGGATTTTGGATAACGTTACCCCACTCATGCAATCTGGGGCTATTTCCAAAATTCAGTACCTCAAACAAGAACAAGAAGTCCGCAATGCACTATCGGAAATTGACCAACTGATTCAAGAAAAGGCACGTTTGCAATCAGCCATAGCACAAGGAGTAGCGAAATTACAAAACACTGTTGCTCTTTCTCGCAGAGATTGGCTCAATCAAATTGCAGAAAATAATAAACGTATAGCAGAAATTGACTCTCAACTGACGAAAGCCATAGTAGAAAATAACAAACGCATTGCTGAGATTGATAGCCAACTGGCCCAAACAAGGCTGAATCTGAAGTATCAGGAGATTGTCGCACCAGTTGCAGGTACAATTTTTGAACTCAAGGCACATACTCCAGGATTTGTAGTTACAGGAAGTGAACCAATCCTCAAAGTTGTACCTACTGATGCGCTCATTGCCAAAGTGTTTATTACTAACAAAGATATTGGGTTTGTGAAAGAGGGAATGACGGTAGATGTGAGGATTGACTCATTTCCTTTTAGCGAGTTTGGAGATATCAAAGGTAAGTTGGTATGGATTGGCTCAGATGCCTTGCCACCGGATCAGATTTATCCGTTTTACAGATTTCCTGCTAAAGTGCAGTTGGAACAGCAGTCGCTTTTGGTGAATGGACGCAAGATACCGTTGCAATCGGGGATGTCCATAGGTGCCAATATTAAGCTCAGGGAACGCACGGTGATGTCGATTTTCACTGATATGTTTAGCTCTTCTGTGGAGAGCTTGAAAACTGTGCGTTAAGGCTTTTTGGAGGAATTGGCAATATTAGATTGGTATCTTCCGCTGTTTATTGCGTTGACATATACGTGCTTGGATAAACTGCGATCGCTGTTTGGATTTGAGTTACAGATATTTTTTCTGTGTAACTCGATCGGAAAATCTATGTAATCTAACTCAAATTACGTATAGATTAGTTACAGATAGGTTATGGGTAACTAACATGAGCAAGCTTTCAGTAGTAGGAGAGGGGTTACTTTCACCTCATAACAGCACTTCCATTATTGAAATAAATAAGCAATGGGAGAAGTGGCAGAGGTGGCTCTTGACTGCCCAATCTTTTCGATATGTCCCCAATAACAATGAACCACCTTACACTGCTCGCAAAGAGAAGGGAACGAAGGGACAGGCTAGTTATTGGTACGGCTACAGAAAACAAGGCGGTGTTCTCACAAAACGCTATATAGGACGTTGTGAAGATTTATCTGTAACTAGGCTGGAGGAAATTGCAACTACTTTGAGCAATCCTACTCCCAAAAAACAAGTTACAGGTAAAAAATCTGTAACCAAGACCTCTGATGTGGATCAATTAAAAACAGAGCTAGCACAGTTACAGAATGAGTTACAGAAAAAAGAGGAACAGTTAACACAAGCATTGGGAAAGTTGATAGCCTGACGGTAGAATTATCAGCTGTCAGGCAAGAGTTACAGATGTATACTTCCGAGAAGTTACATAACAAATTATCTGTAACTGATTATCAGGCAATACGCGATCGGATTCTTCAACAGTGGTGTGTATCAAAACGTGCTGAATCAAAAGACCGCATCGCTCAAGCGTTGGATGTGTTTATTGCTGAATTGACCACAGATGAAGAATCTTCTACACCTGCATCCACCTAGCATACCCTTCGGGCGACCAAACATCTGCATGAATATACTGTCTACAATGCTCATCAGTGTTAATCGCCTCCCTACTGTGATGCCTCTATGCTATCTAGTATTGAGTTTTTAACACATTGTCATTCTGCTTAAAACTACAAACACAACCATAATCACAAACATTACAAAAGTTACTACGGATTTATAACTAAGTAAAAAGGAGCCAATAAGTTTGTATATTTTTTGTCATACTTAAACTTTGACATCACACTGAATAAGTATTTATCAATAAAAAGCTAAGTAAAATTTTTATAAAAATGTATTTTTAATTACTTATAAATTGCTAGGAGAAATTAGAAATTTGTTGAATAGATTACCGATAAAGAGAAAGTAAAATTAAACTCTACGGGTATTTTAGTGCCAAAAAGTAAAAATTTATATTTAATTTTATAAGTTTAATTGTTCATATATGACAATTCAAGCTAAACATTTTGACACTAGATTAAATCAATGGATTCATACAGATGGTAATACAAATAATCCAGATTCGCTGTTAAAGGAAGAACTTAATAATACCCTATTAGAATATTTCTTTCCTGGGGTAAACTTTTCGTTCGGGCATATGGACGAAAAGTCTACTGTGGAACAATTAACTAATCATCCTGAAGCTCATAAATTATTATTATCATCAAAAACTCGGTTGTTATATGGCCCCGAAGAATGTCTAGATACAATTAGACAATTATGCCCTGATAACAAAGTGCCCTGATAACAAAGATAGAGGTGCTTACGGGTCTATCTTTCTTGGTTCATGTAAAAATGCTGTCAATAAAGAGTTAAACATCCTAATAGTTGATGATAGTAATGGTGAAAATGGCGGCATTATCAGTAATGACCAAGCATATCGGTTAACAGGAGACTGTTACGGACAAATATCAAAAGACCTGTATCACGAATTGACTAAGCATCAAAAAGGTGATAAATATCGAGTAATTCAGCACCGCTTCGGTTGGACTGATCGAGACGGAGATGACAACAAATACCGTTTTGGTAAAGGTACATTACGCCCTGCTAACCTTGAGCAAATCCTCAATTATCAAAACTCGAATAACTCAACTAAAATTGACCTAATTCTTCCCTTATCTGCGTTCAAGGGAACTGATAAAGATAATCCTAATGGCTCGACTAAGCCTCAAATTCAACCTGGATTGTACCGACAAAATATCTGGCTAGGTGAAAAATCACAATCTGAACTCGGCAAGACAGCTATATCGCAGTTACTCGCTTCATTCCCTAACGGACTGAAAGACTTTACTGAACAATTAGAACTTGAAGCCAAAAAGCTTAAAGAAGCACAGGATGATCCTCGGCAACTTGCACAACTTTACTGCGAAAAGTACGAGAAACGGAAAGCTTTTCTTGAAGAACAAGCAACCACACTAGAAGAACAAGCAGCAGAAGATCCAACATTAGCAGAAGAGTTAGAAACTTTGCGCGATCGCATTGCTACTGATTCGTTTATCTATAAACTCATCAAAGCTGACTTGCAAGGAGAGGGGCAACTTCTCGAAACTGAGAAAGTACAGCGCGAACTCGCCCGGTTCGTCCAAAACGAATGGAAAGAAATCGCCATCGGCAAGACGCTCACGTTTGAGCGAGCAATGGTCATCCCCTCCAAAGACCTGCAAAATGGGGAAATTTTCATACCGCATTATCAATATGGGGAAGAAGTTCTCAACTTCCGCTCCCCTTTCCTCAACTCAAATGGTCTGTGCGTCTCAACTAACAAAATTGTAGAAGATATCCTTGGGCCTGATGGTCAACCTCTCGCTGGTGCGATCGCTGTCTCGGACGAAACAAGCGATCGCATTTACAACCGCCTCAATGAGCAAATTAAATCTATCCTGTCAGAAGCTCAAGGAAAAAATATCCACTTAGAAGGTATTGAAAATTACTTAGACCAAAATATTAGTAAGCTCGAAACTCAAGATAAAATCGAGTTTACCAACAAATTTAATCAGTATATTTTAGAACTAAAATCAGCTGGTTATGAATTAGATATTCTTCCTCAAGAGTCTGAACAAGAGCGTCAAGCACGCGATTACGATGGTGATTGTATCGGCTTCGAGCGGGCAACCAAGTATACCAACCTCACCGCCGAGGCAAAGGAGCGTAACCTTCCTGAAAACGCCTACGCTCCAACTGTCAAACTTAAAAAACAATCTTTTTACCAAGAAGATGGCAGTCAGCCAGAATTTGAGGAAATCGCCATCCACATGGGCGATGGCATTAGTGTGGGTGTTATCAACAATCACCTTACCGCAATTGAGGCGTTAGAGTCAGAAATTACGATTCTGAAAAACTTTGGTAGTGAAAAAGACTCAATTGAGTACGTACAGCAGGTAGCCAAACACTACGAAGATTTATTCAAAACAGAAGCCTGGGCAAAATCCAAGGGTATTGAAGGGAAGGAGATTCCAAGCAAGTATCGCAGTTACATGGAAGAGTTCATCAAAACTGTTCGACAAGAACCCACCAATACACTAGTGGCGATGAACATTAATACCCAAATGTACCGTGAAATGATTGCCGAGGCAGCATTTCAAAATCAAATTGCAGTTGACCTTTTTAAGAGTGCCAAAAAACCCGAAATTGAAATTATTCGCAATAATAGCCGGATTCTTCACCGGGAAGTCAACTATATTAAGGATAAGAAGAAAGATGTCTATATTGACAACATAATTCAACCGACGGGATATTCACCTGTTGAATTACTAATTGCTCAAACCAATCAGTATTTTGAAAAATCTCGCCTCGAATCGCGTGAAATCGTTCAATTTCAAGCTTTATTTAAAGGGGTTGAATTTTCTCACGAACAGCGATTAAGAGCTACCCTCATCAAAAAAGAATTCGACAAATCATTCAACCGAGCAAGCGAGCTATCTAAACAAAAAGAAACTGAAAAAAAGCCATCTGCAAATATTACCCTTGCTAATGGTAATCAAGTAAGTATAACTAATCTTCTACAGTATGATAATGAATTTATCTGGAAAGCTAATACAATTACAATAAAAGTATCAGAAATATCCGAAGATAAGCGTAACAACAACCGTCCGCATAAATATTTAGTTTATGCTCAAATTAACGATGAAACTGAGAATGGTAAACCCAAGTTTAGAAAATTAGGGACATTGGCGAGGGAGCAAGAAAATAAACTCGAAGAAATAGGAATTACACTTGGACAAGAAGTAAAATCTAACAAAATATCATTCCAACCTGAACTAAGCGAAGGTCAAATTAAACTTCTTTACCAAAAAGCTTACCAGATAGCAGAGGAATTTTATAATTCGATTCCAGAAGACCAAAAGCTAGCAATGGCATCTGCCACCTGGGCGGTATCAACTACTCGTGAGACTGGTAATGATAAAAGTAGCGATCGCCAAAATAAAGTTTCTAATTTCGCCTTTGCTGCCTTTCCTCAAGAGATTATCAGTCAGTTGGATACACTCAAGTTTACCGAGTTTAGTATCACTGGGTTTGACCGGAATAGTGAGTTTCTTAATGAAAATCAACCTCAGAGTATTCGATTTAATCTAGCTGAAGATGGAAAAAGTGTAATTGAAATTCAGAATCAAGAGGGTAGTTACAAAACATTTGGAAATATTGAACAAAGTAACGCCCGGCTACCAATTGGTACTATCGCTATTGGCAGTGTTGAAAAAGGTGAAGTATACACCACCTCTGTTACAACCAAAGTACCTGGACTACCAGAACTAACTTTCAAAGTAGGCGAAGTTAATAAGTTTGGAAATTTCCAAAGGTTTAATAATGAACCTGTAATGTTAACAATTGAAAAGGTTGACCTGATTCGGGAAGACTATACTATCTATCTTCAAAATGGTAACAAACCTGAAAAACTAGGTAATATTGATAAAGAATCAATCAAAGAAGGTATTACCCAAGGCTGGCTAGCAGAAAAGCCTGGGAATGGGCAAAAGTTACATCTTAAAATTCAAACTATCATCACTGGACAAAATGCCTATGCTATAGCAGAAACATCTCAAAGCAATCTATTACGAATTAATATTACGAATCCAAAATACAAGAAACAGGAGATTAACAACCAAGCATTTCAAGAAACTTTAGTTAGGGCATTTGATAAAAAGCACGTTTATATTGCTAAAATTGGCGACCAATCACTCGGTATTATTGGTCAGCATAATGAACGTCTCGAAGCTGATTTAAATAAAGGAAATATACAAAAACAGTGGCAAAGGAAAGAAAGTAGCACTGTACAAAAATTAATTGATACGGGTATTATTCGCCCAAACCAACAACGAACCACTATCCCTGTAAAAATTACCAGTAATGAAAGTACTTGTAAAATAATTATTAATCCAGAAACAGTACAATATCCCGACAAATGGGTTAAACGCAGTCAGCTTATAAGTAATGAAAAGCCTGTCAGAGACGAGCAGCAGGAAAAACGCAACCAAATACTCAGTAAAATCAACGAACGCCCTGCAATCATGTTCCAAGATAAAGAACAAAAATTAGTAGGGCTTTTAGGATTAGCAGTTGATGAAAATCTAACCGAAAAAACCAAAAAGTATCTTGAAAAAGTAGGAGTATCATACGAACAGCTTCCTGTATCACAAGCTCGGTTAGAAGCCAAAAAAGGAATGACTGTATTCGTACTTGATGAAACTACTATCAGCAACGAATTAAGACAAACCTTTATTAACCGTGCTGGTGGTCATATCAAAAGTGTAGATACACCGTCACAACCCACACCAATCATTCCCCAACAAACTGTATATTTTTATAATCCAAATCAACAATATACTTCCCCCGATAAAGCGCAGGTAGAAACTAAAGAAGCTTTTGGATTAGTAGTTCCCGCACAAGATGCGATAGCTGTAGCCACTTGGTTAGAATCAAAGTCTACTAAAAACGATTATTTTATTGAGAGTAACACAGCTACATTCATTTTTAATAAAAATGAGATTAGTGAGGAAATAACCGAAGAATTAAATACTTTGCTTGGAGAAGCTATTAATATTGGTGAAGTTGATGGTTTTGACCGTTACGAACAGCTTAGTGCAGAGTTAAATCAAAAAGTTGCAACTGAAGGTAGTCTTTTAAAATTAAACTATATTCCAGAAAATAGTGATTACCAAAAAGCTCTAAAAGCACTACCTAACCGTCCAAGAGAACTCAATCAAGAAGATTCTCCAGTACCAATTGTTCCTGCTAAAGCTTTACCAGAAAAGAATACAACTAATATTCAATTAAATACTAACGCCACAGTTACAGAAATTTCACAAGTCTATCAAAACGCGGTTGAGATACAAGTAGTAAATAATACACAATCAGGAGCTAAAAATCAACCAATATTACTACCCAACTCGCGTCAAGCCGATCCAACTAAAGCTATCGAAATCTTGGGTAAGGTAAGCGAGGAAAAAGTAGAACAGCTGCGATCGCATCTTGAAACCCACCTCAAACCCATACTTGAAAATGACAAATCCAACTATGCACCACTGAGACAAGTCGCCTGGGTCGGTGCAAAATGGGATTTGAAGGATAAAGACTTTAAGCCAGGGGTGCAGGACGACAAGTTGATGGAACTTGTTAAGCAAGTATATCCTGACGCTGATATTGTGCTGGTAACTTATTCCGAGAACGCCGGTGCTGGCATAAACTACCACCGGGATGACTCCTACGCCGCGACGGAAGCCCGCAGCATTAATATCGGAAATTCTGACTGGGGCTATCGTGCTGCTAAGGAACGAATGGCATGGACTAGGGAAGAGAATCAGGACGCACCATACCAAGAGTTTAAACTTGAGTCGGGTACAGTAACTCGCTTTAACTGCAAAAACGAACACGCTGCACTGAATACTGAGGCTGGCAGATGGTCTATCAACATCTGGTCAATTAAAAATGACCTGGGCAGAGAAAACAGCGTTCGCCAAAAATTTGAGAACTTCCTCGCTTCAAACCAACCTCCGCGTGCGGTAGTCCAAAGCAACAACGACCTCACCATCAAAGCTAACGAGTGGACACCTGGGGGAGAAATTAAAGTAGAGCGTAGTTATACCAGCCTCAGAAAAGTCACCCAAAACATACCCTCAAACTCTTCAAACCAACCAACTGTCGAAGAAATTATCGCCATTGGCAATTCCACTGCGGCACGCGCTGCTAATCCTCAGATTCCAGACAACCCGACTATATCTGGAAAACCGGTACCAATGGTTTATTCGCTGCATCTGCACGGTGAAGCTGCCGCAGTACCAGTTGATACAACCATCAATGCTATGCGTGGACACGGTAGGATACACACTACCAGAGGTGTAGACTACCAAAAAACTTATGGTATCAAAGAGGGAGATATTGCGATCGCCCAAAGTAAAAACGGCGAGCAAGTTGCTTTTCGGGTAGGTAAGCAATACAAAATTACCACCCAAATGATTCAAGACCCAAGTTACCAGCAAGCCTGGGCGAGATGGGAGAAGCATTCACCAAAAGAACTTACCCAAACTCAAGCGAGTAAGAGTCAGGTATATGGCTTATTCATGGAGCCACTAGGAGATTATGTCAATGGCAAAATTGTTCCGTTCCCAACCATCCAAAAACAACCTGCAACTCCAGTAAATATCAGCCCCGACTCCAAAGATGGGCTAGGAGTTGCACTCAGCCTTGCCACTGCACTCGCCAAAGAACAAGGCAAGCTGCAAAACAATTACCAAGTTTCAGTCAAAAATAATCCAGAAGCCCCTGCTGGGCAGTATGGAGTAGAAACCCATGTCCAAAAACCTCAAGGGGTAGCATACGCATCCGCCGAACACGCATTTAATCACCAAAAGCAGTTGCATCCATCAGTTGATGAATACCAGCTAATGGTAGAAGTGCTTCAGGCTAAACTCGAACAACACCCCCGGCTGACTGAGGCGATCGCCAAACGCGGGGGAGTCGATTGGTTAGAGAACTGTACAAGCATAACTAACGCCCAGGATAAACAGTGGGAGGGTAGGTGTAAAGAATCCGCATTTATTCAAGCCCTCAGCGCAGCATATATCTATGTGGTTGAAAAATCACAACAAAGCACATTACAAACCCAGCAAGAAAAGTCCAAACAGACTGATCGGCCGCTAACAAATCCACTGTCCCAACTCGAACCCATAAACGCCGCCGTCGCTGAACACATGAAAAAAGACATTGCGATGGCCCAAATAGCTACCCAGTTTATCGGTAAATCAGCTGCACCCCCCGGTACACCTTCAAGCACACGAAATTACGAGCAAGTATGGGGGGAACGCGCCAACACAGGAAATTACTCAAAAGAAGACATCATTATGGTGTCCGGATCTGGCCCGTGGCGTGGAGTAACAAGCGAGCAAATTGCCCAAACATTTGAAAATCACTATAAGCCCTTACTTGATAAGGCAATAGCAGTGAAAAGCTCTTTTATAGTTGGAAACGCACAAGGAACTGACCAATTAGTTCAAAATTATCTTCAAGAAAAAGGGTACAAAGTAGAACAAACTTCCCAAGGATACACAGTATTTAATCCTATCGAAAACACCAAAGTTAGTAGTGATATTATTTCTGCTAATACACAAATATCAGATAACTCATTAATTTCTAAAAATAAGAGCATTTTTTCATCACAACAAAGCCAACAATCAAATATTGACCAAGCACTCGCATCACCTGATCAACCCAAAATGCAGCAGTTTGGAGCGATGGATAGCATTATCGAGCGGATGAAAGTTAATACAGTGCAAAATCTCCAAGACTGGTATATAGCAGCTGAAAAACTCGGTAAATCAAACACATATCTCAATAGAATTCAAGAGATAACTAATTTATACATTCAAGAAAATATTAGTCTTGAGAATGCTTTTAAGGCAATGGAACAAGACATTAAAGAACTAGAAAAAGTTAATGAGATGACCAGTATTGCTCAACGTGTAGTTAAGACAATTGGACAAGAAGATATTAATGGCATTATGTCAGTCCAAACAGAAAAATATCAGATTGCTACTCAACCTCAAAACCAAACTTATTTAGTTAAAGATAAAAACGATAATATCTTGTTATATGTCAAACAAGGAAAAACTCAAGTCAGTAACATTAGTGATGAAACATTACAAGATTTTCAAGTTATGAGCGATCGCATCAATAATGCATTCAAAGATGTCAAAAAAGATTTAGTAGAAAGGTAATTTTACTATGAAAGAACTAATCGAGTTTCCGGTAGAAGGTTTAACTCCAGCAATGCAAGCTTGTCTCCTCAGAGAATTAATCGCACAGCTTAATATACCTGATGAGAAATTTGAAGAATATGCAAAAAATCCTCCGACTGCTGAGGAACGACAAGAGGCTGTGTTAAATTTAAATTCAGAAATAAATAGAATCAGTGAAATAGCACAAGAGGAAGTAAAGTTAAGCTCCACAGAAATTGAAGCCATCAATTTTGTTAATCCAGTTAGCCAAGAGTCATCTTTACAACCCGAACTAAGCCAGTCTAAAGACAATACAATTGAACCAGACGTTCTAAAAAACTTCACAAATAAAAATGACGACAATAATGGCAATATAGTAGAAGAAGGTCAACACGATAAAGTACAATCTATTATCGCTAATTTCCAAATTCAACAATTTGTTATTCCTGTAATTTTAGACCGTTTAAATATATTTGGAAAACCAGACAAAGAGACAGAAAGTATCATTTATAAAAGTGAGGCATATACTGCAAGTCTCAAATTGGAAGAAGACTCACAAACTCTTAGCCTTGATAGAAATTCGCCTGATTCAGAAGCAAGCCAAGAAGCACTCCTAGCATCTCGTAATAATAGCTCAGAGAATTACTCTATCATCATCAATAACCTTACCTATAATGAATTTGAACGGTTTAAGGCTCTGTTCGATGAGCAACAAGCACGCTGCGAACAGAACCAACAAAAATTCAAAAACCAGGATGCTGCTCAAGAGATAGATTAAATCAACCCAAAGCACACACCATACGAAAAAGCTATAAACCCCAAAATTAGCTTGTTATTAAAACTCAAGGGAGTTTTGGGGCAAATAACAACCGCAACAGAAAAATAATAAAAAGACGCAGTAAAATCAAATAAACTCGTCGGGTTAATAGGTAATCTACCTAACCCGACCAAACATAGCATTCCTATTAAAGACCAAACAATAATATTTTCTATCCATCCTAAAAGTTTATTGATATTCATAAAAAATCGTTTAGACTCCCTAAATTCGATAAATACTATTAAAACTAAAACCAATCAATAAAATTGCCTAGTAAATAAATTGCTTAACGAAAACCACATAAACCAACCCATCACTTTGTAAATTCTTAAAAAAGAATAATAAAGTTTTTAAATAAACTGATTAATTTATAGTAACTGTAAAGATTAAGAAACAGTAAAAAGTACGTGCTATAAGTATTATTATCAGGGACAATACTAAACCAAACAGTATGCAATATGAGACCTATTAATGTTGTCATCATTGAAAATGAGAACATATCTAGGGTTGGTGCGGCGACGATATTATCTGAAACTGGTAAAATCCAGGTATGTGGCCTTGCAAAAACCGGAAAAGAAGGAATAGAAATTGTTGACCAACAAAAGCCAGATATCGTGGTGATAAATATTGATTTACCTGATATCAATGGCACTGATGTCATAAGTTTAATTAAATGCAAACCACGTCAATTAAAATAGTGGTTATGACTGCAAATAGCAGCCGAGATACCATTAACGCAGCAATTAGTAATGGCGCAGACTGCTACTACTGTAAAAATAATGCCAGAGAAGAAGTAGGAGAAAGATTCATTGAAGCAGTAATGGCTGCGTACAATAATGAATCATGGATTGACCCAACTATTAATCGTATTTTGATTGATAATCTTAGGTCAAATGACACAGCCGATAGAGATTCACTAGATTTGTTAAGTGATTTCTCTAATAAAGAAATTACAGTTCTCAAATTAGCGGCTGGTGGCATGAAAAATAATGAAATTGCCAATGTCATGTATGTTTCCGAAGGTACAGTCAGGTCATATTTACATAATTCATTTATCAAGTTAGGAGTCAAAGATAGATTAAACGCTATCCGCGAAGCTATCCGCCTGGAATCCTCAGCTTTGCAGACATGAAAATCGAAGAAGAAGTTACTCAAGCAATCCACACCAAAGTCAAAACCAATCAAAATGGTCAGAAAGATACAGCTAAAACGAGTAATAAGGGATACAAAGGCTGGGTTGCCTAGAGAGTTAATCAACTGCAATTATGCAGCCGCCTGAATACTTCTTCTGCTGGCGGCAAGTTTTAATGATGGCAGCGTTTCTAACATAAATACTACGTGCTACCTTACCTTCATTGGATTTAGCCCAATCCAGAAGCTTTTTATCTTCAGGTTGTAAAATAGCAGTTCCAGAAGCCGCCTGCTGAAAAGTTACACTTCCAGCAATAGTTTTGTATGTAAAAACACCAATTGTAGATCCCAAAGCCAGTACAAAACCCAACACTCCCGCTACTTGTGCCAATCGCCAATTACTTACGCCCAAGAGAGGCAATGCCCCACCAGCTTGCTTAGTCATCTTAATTAAATCCTTAGCGGCTTGGGCGATCGCACTTTTTTGTTGCTGTATTGCCACCTTAGAAGCACTATTTAACTTATCGTCTACCATGTCAGTCCAACCCATCACAAGCGAGTCAAGCCTACCAGGTAGTTGCTGCAACGCAAATTGGGTTGTACCTAGTTCGGCATATAGATTAAACAAGGGGTCATCAGGTCGAACACCCAATTTAAGTATCCAATCAGTAACCTCTGCTTTCTTTTCTTCAGAATATTCTGCAATAACTTTTTCAACAACTTTTGCAATATTGGTCATAGGTTGTTTAAATAGTTAATTTAAAACCTCACTGTCAATTTGGTAAAGCTAATACTTACCATTCTTCAGATTCAATATCTTCATTTACATCAAAATTGGAAGGATTTTGTTGATTTGCACCTACAGAAGCTAGTTCTGTACAGTTCTTGCTCAGCCCTAAATAATTAGAAGCAATCACATTAGAAACAACAGAATTCTTAAAATTCTCCATCCAGTTGAATACTATCGAACGCTGAATAGTATTAAGAGGGGAGTCAGTTTCAATAAGTTGAGCATAGGGTAAACTAGTATCCTCAAGCAACTGGTAAAAGTCGTTATGCAACCCGCCCAAAACTAGCTCCAAGCCATTTAATTTTTTAATATCAGCTTGGAATCTACTACCTTCATAGTATCGAAATTGCTTGCCAAAGTAATAATTTTTGATAACAACATAGTCAACTTGACTACCAAAATGCTGGTATAAATCCTCAAGATAATCTTCAACACAGTCTTTACGATGTGATATCGGGTGCAAGAAAGTAACACGATATCCGAAATGGTTAAGATTTTCTATCAGTGAAACATCTTTATCAAAAAACTTGAACTCTTGTTGGTTTTGACCTGGCATATCTGTCAAAACTACATCAATATTTGGAAACATTTCTAAGTCAAGTAATAATCTATCCGAATCGCCTCTAGACAATCCCAAATGGTTTATTTCAAAACCTTTTGTTTTATACATCGATAGCTTGTTACGATAACCGTGGTAGAAAACACGCGCATTGCATTTACTTTTCAAGTACAATTCCAGCAAGAGCCTAGAAACTGTGGATTTACCCACACGAGCATCACCCGATGTAATTACAAAACGCTTTCCAAACATAAAAACCAAGCAACCTATTCAATTAAGCAGCTATATCTTCAGATGTTAAATTTGCATCTTGGTTTTTAGCTTTTTCTTTTTCTTCGTTTTCTCTAAGCTCTTTAGATTTTTCCACAACTGCTGGGTAGTAACAGTCATCTGGTTGTATATCAAAACCCAATAAATTAAATGCTGGCTTAATTTGCACTTCAAACTCAGCAACCCAAGATTTAATTCTTGACTTAATTACAATATTTGTTTCTTGATGAGTCTGACCTTCATTAAATGTTAAAGCATGGCGGTCAAGAAAATCATAAGACTTGTAGAATAAATCTGGCATTACAAGTTCTATTAGACCTTCCGCAAGCATATTCTGACGTAGAGAAGAGTCATTATATCGGTCAAACTTTTCTTCTTCACCATGAAATAGATTTTTGACAACAATATAATCTACTTGGTCTTTACAAAGTTCACGAAGTTTTTCTAAAACATTTATAGAGTCAAGAACTCTACTAATGACTGAAACCATTGTCACTCGACAATTAATTTCAGTTTTCAGAACTTCAAAAAATGCAAGCTCTTTGACATAACTTTCAAAGAAACCTCCAGATTGTGCTGGCAAGTCTAATAATGTGATAGGACAATCACTCTCATCTAGATTAATTAATAAATCGTCAGCACCACCTCTATGAAAAATATCAATATAACGTATTATAGGACGGTAATTTTTTTGAAAATATCTTTCTATCTGAGGATTCCTGAGGTCAGCTTCATAAGCAATACAGGGTAAATTTTTATTAATATAAAGTTGAAATATTGCTCGTGCAAAGGTACTTTTACCCACGCCACCTTTATCACCTGTTACAATTATCAGTCGCTTTTGAGGTTTACCATTAGTATTAGAGGAAGTATTATTTGACATGGCTGGTTGTTCTTTATTTTTTCGGGTCATAATATTGTTTACAAAGTAACTAAACTTTGTTGTGTTAGGTTAATGTCAATCTAAATTTTTAAATTTGTAAACAAAAATTAATCAATTAAATTAATGAAATAGAAAAATCAGCAACAATATTGCTCAATAAAATTTTCCTAATTTATTTTGAATAAACTAATTTGAGTATGTAACCTCTCGCTCAAAAAGCCAAGCAACAAAATTCCACATTAAACAAACATTTGTTGATATGTAAATTAGTCATAAATTTTATGTCGTTTAAAGTAACTTGACTTTCAAAAAAGGCATTATGATATTTTGATGGGAAATAATCTATGAGTGAAGTACGAGCTGATTATGATGGTGCTTGGAAGGAAGGTGTAGAACAATATTTTGAAGCGTTTCTTGCATTCTTCTTTCCAGAGATTCAAGCAGAAATTGATTGGGAACGAGGCTATGATTTTCTCGATCAAGAATTGCAACAATTGATAAGAGAATCTGAAATTGGTAAACAATTTGTCGATAAGCTAATCAAAGTTTGGCTAAAAGATGGAAAGGAAACTTGGTTGCTGATTCACCTGGAAATCCAAAGTCAAGTAGATACGAACTTCCCTAAACGGATGTTTTCTTACCACTACAGAATCTTTGACCGTTATAACCAGGAAGTTGTTAGCTTGGCAATTCTGGGGGATAATCAAGCCAATTGGCGACCACAAGAATATAGTTATGGTCGTTGGGGATGCCGCTTGAGTCTTCAGTTTCCCATTGTGAAACTACTGGACTATGAATCTCGTTGGTCAGAATTAGAACAAAGTGATAGTCCTTTTGCTGTACTGGTGATGGCGCACCTGCGGACACAAGCGACAACTCAAGATTTAGCAGGCCGATTGCAGTGGAAGTTGAGCTTAATTAAACGAATGTATGAGTTAGGCTATAGTAGAGATAAAATCCAGCAAATCTTCCGGTTGCTAGATAGATTAATGACTCTACCACCAGAGTTAGACTTAAATTTCAAAGCAGAATTAGAGCGTTTTGAGGCTGAACAAGAAATGACATACATGACAAGCATAGAACGCATAGGTATAGCAGAAGCTACCCAGAAATATATTGTTCAAATCCTAACAATTCGATTTAAAGATGTTCCTACTGAATTAGTAGAAAAATTAAATAAATTATATGACATTGAGTTATTGAATCAATTGTTAGAAAAAGCAGTAACTACAGGTTCAATATCTGAGTTTGAGCAACAATTAAGTCAGGAAGATACAAACACAGATAATAAAACCAGCAGATAAAACGCTTCTCTAGCCGGAGTAAAGGCAAAGTCATTTAATTACTCCAGTTGCTAGATAGATTAATGACTCTACCGCCGGAGTTAGACTTAAATTTTAAAGCCGAATTAGATCGTTTTGAGGCTGAACAAGAAATGACATACATGACAAGCATAGAACGCATAGGCAGAGCGCAGGCTATCCAGGAGTCGATCGCTGAAGTTCTAGAAGCTAGATTTAATCAAGTTCCCCCTGGATTAATTGAGCAAGTAAATAAAATTTATGAGCTTGATAAACTCAAGCAGTTGTTGAGACGGGCTAGTATTACAGAGTCAATTTCTGAGTTTGGGCAACAATTAAGTCAAGAAAATACAGATACATAGTTTTAAAGTTGCACGGAACGCTGACCGTACAGTCATAAAATTCTAACTACCGGCTAACTTTTTTTGCTTTCAAATACAAATTAATTCCCCAATCAAATCCGCTGCCCGCTCTCCATATTTTTGTTGAATAGCATCCCTGTACAGCAAGCAATCTTCACTTAAAAAGTCGCGGATAAATAGAGAAAAATTAAATCCTCTTTTCGAGTCCACGTATTCTGCTAATTCAATATTAAACAGTAATTTAAATTCATCCTCTCTTTGTTTGAGTGCTGAATATTTAGTTAAATTGTTGGCTTGGAAGATTGGTTCAACTGCTTGATTAAACAGTTTTTCCATTAAGATATCTTTCATATCTCCTTCTATATTTTTGTACCAAATTTTACTCACAAATATAATAACTTCTGTAAAGCTGAATCACCTCTTTTTGTGCAGTTAAAATCTAAAATACCAAACATCTTAGCGCCTGATGTCCCTCATCTTTTCCAAAATTTTTCGCTTTCCAACTCCAAGGAAAACGGTAGACACCCAGGATTGGCAGTCGCCCACTCCTTAGCTTCTGCAATTAGAGTTTCGTTACCGGAATCGAGGTAGAATTGCATTTTGGCACGTTGCTCTAAGCGATCGCGTTCTTGAGTGCTGAGAATATGTCCCGTGATTACGCAGTATTGGCGCACCTTAGCCTTAGCTTGGGTTAAAGCCATTAGCCGTAGTTTTGTCACTCGCTTGAGTTCCTCGATGCGGTAGGAAACATCAGCAGTCTCGTCACCAACAGATGCACCCTGCAAGCCATTGTTGGGGTTTTGGAGTGGTTGTTCTAGTGGAACCGCAGCAGGTATCGAAACTACACCCAGCCCGTTATCCTCCGTGTTAGATAAGTTTTGATTATCAACTTTTGACGACGTGCCGGAGCTACACAGGTATATAAAATCCTGATGAGAACTGAATTGATTTGATTGTAAAATATTTGTATGAACTGAATTCTCTAATTGATTGCTGGTTTTATTTGAATTAATGTCAGCAGTATTAGAAGAATTTATGAGTTCAACATTTTCCGCAGACTGGATGACAGCTGAGTCTGACTGAGAAACATCGGGTTGTTCAACAAACCCTGCTGACTCCAACCCTTGGGGGGCTGTAGCAGCAGGAGGTAAGCACTTACAAAACACCTTCATATAGAAAGAATGAACGTAATTACTTATTCCACAAGGATTTTGAGTATCGTGTTTTACAAATGAGCTTTGAAATTCATAAAATTGCCCGTTCTCACTTGATTGATAAGGGTTTGAGCTATTTTCTGCCCAAGGGTCTAAAATGTAGCGTGTGGGATGCCACAAATGTAAGTGCTTTTGTAGTGTCTCTTGAGAGACAGTTTTGTTAAAGCGGCGTTTATACTCAGCACGTATAGCTTTTGCCCGTTCAGTAGCCCCTGCTGGTAATCCACTACTCCACTCTATTGCTGTTACTACTATCTGGATGCGTCTTTGGGCTTGTTGGCTGCGTTCCCAGTTCTGTTGGTGGCGACGGTCAAATGAAATTACGTTATCTTTAGGTTGATCGATCCTGCTAACACCTGCTATTGCTTCTGCAAATGTGTTGACGAATGTACCCAACAGCCGTTCGGGATAACTAACGTAGGCACTGTACCATTTATTACGAATTGTGCATTCTACCCAATGCCGTACTCTAGCTTCGATTTCATGTTGGTGTCGGCAATATTGCTCATAGCCAGGGGCGTTAATTGCGGTGGAAAGGCAAAATTCGACTAATTTATCGCCTCTTAAGTCTAGAAAGACAATTCCGTAGCCTGCAAAGATTTGTAGGAGGGTGTTTGTTTGTCCTTGTCCTGTCCAACCGATCGCAATTATTTCTTCCCAGTTGGCACGCCACTGTGCAGCATCAGCAGACTCTTGCTTACGATATCTCTCCTGTGAAATTTGTTTTTTGGCTTTGTTCGCTACCCGTTTTAATTTGGTTAAATCTTGCCGACTGGCCGCGCGATCGCAATAATCGAGGAAGATAGAAACGGAATCGCTAATTGGTTGTAAGTCATCATCAAGTAAAAATGACCCACTACCCGGTTGCATGGGACAACGGATGGCTTTGTAGTTGGTTATTTGTTTGGCACTATATGGTTTAGTGTTGGGGAAGATTTCTAGGTGTCCTTGGCGTATGATAAAGCCTGCATTTCTCAAAGTAATTTCTAA
Organism: Chlorogloeopsis sp. ULAP01; assembly: GCF_030381805.1. Classification (NCBI taxonomy): domain Bacteria; kingdom Bacillati; phylum Cyanobacteriota; class Cyanophyceae; order Nostocales; family Chlorogloeopsidaceae; genus Chlorogloeopsis; species Chlorogloeopsis sp. ULAP01. Next base: position 259,425 of record NZ_JAUDRH010000012.1, on the reverse strand, counting down.
GGCGCAGGCTAGGGCAAAGGTAGGCAGGGGAGATGCAAAGTTTAAAATCAAGTGATAACCACCACTAAAGCTGGACTGGAGAATGACGATATCGACTATGCCGATTTCCTCTAGTGCCGCTTTGATGCGATTTATGGATTCAATGTTATGGTAGTCACCAAAAAAGTCTAAATCGATTGTGCCGTAACGGGTTGTGTTGTCAAAGCGTAGACCTACTAATTTTGACTTATCTTGGTGCAACTTCCACAGTTGGGAAGGTTGCAGGTAATAATCGATGGTACGCCATGCTGGTTTTGCACCTTCTACTAAAGAAGGGGCAACTATCGCCCCAAATGGATGCCAAAAACGCTCTACGTAGCGTTTACCCACAGATTCTGAGGGTAAATGGGGTTTGATTTTCTTTTTTGAAGGCTGTGAAAGACTTAATTGGGGCCTGTTATCAACATCTGCCCCGACATCTTCTTGGAACATGAGTGACTGTCCTGATGGTTTTAGTGCATCAGGTAGCCTCGCTGTTGGTCAAAATGTGTTAGCCTAAATTTGAAATTTTTGTTTTATTAAGAAGCGGTTGGTTATCCGCTTGTTGGAGGCGACTGGTAATCGTCTCATGGTTGAAAGCAAACAGAGGTTATACTTGTTTAGGCTTAGACATACGTAGGCTTAGGCTAAGATTTAGTCCAACACGCTTCACCAACAACAATGCGGCTACCCAACTTTTTTTTGAGAGCTATTTAAATACGTCAGTTCTAGCGAAGTTGTGACTAAATCTAGAAAATAGTTTTGGAATAAGAATGCAAAGCTAGTAACACCTAAAAGTGTCACCAAAAACTGACAGAGGTTAGTACAATGGGTGAAGATTAAATTACACTGCACCAACGAATTTAAAAACAAAAAACAGTCAAATATATCCATACGAGTTCAGCACCCAAAATATGAACTCGTACTGCAATCAGTATTGAGATGCTAATCTATTAGGTAACGTTAAATTGTGGGATAAATTCTCTGCTAGATTAACTGCTCACAGCTACCTATGCAGCACGAATATTATCCTTTTTTCGATTTGTAGACACTTCCATTGCTTGCATTTGGTTCTTATAATCCTCCCAGGTTTTTTCAAATACGTCAGATTCATACATCCGTAATAAAACCTCCTCTTTATCAGTTAAATTTGGTAGTTTTAACAACTCAGCTAAAGATACCTGAACTGGGAAAACATCACTAAACTTTTCCATTAAGTGAAGAATTCTTGCTCTCTGTTCAGCAGATGGTTCATCTTGCAACTCTGCATCAATCTGTCTCGGACGTAGATTCACAATTTCTAGGTTCATATTTACTAAATTCCTCAATCCAAACACAACAAATTCATTAGTTATACCAATAACACGCCCCACGATTTCCAACTCTGTCCGCAGTCTTTCCTTAAATTGATATACTTGACCAATTTGGAAACGCCGAAACGGATTGCGATCGCCATTCCGCATCCAAGCGATACCATCACTTATACTACCTATCTCGTCTGCTTCAATCAGGTCTATCACCTGGTCACAGATGTCTTGATTGCAAACAAACTTGTAAGCTGGCGTGGAACTAGCGAAGCTGTCACCAGGGACAAACTAAACGGTATAGTTTAAAAGCAGAATTGAGAGCCTTGGATACTGACGCTTAATTGTGACTCAGATGGTAATGATTAAAACAGCTACGCTGTTTTTTCAATTGGTATTCGTTCATTCATATCTAGACGGAAAATACCATATGGATTGACGTGCCGCCAAATCAAAGGCGAAAGCGATCGTAAATCTGCTTGCTTCATTGTCTTCATCCATTGGGGTTGTGACAAAACCTCTTGAATCATCAAAGTATTGATATATACCAAAGAAATCTGCAATAAATGCAGAGATAACACAGCTACTTCTTGATCATCCAAACGATTTGTTGCTATTTCTCCACCTTTTCCATAGAAAATAAAACTGTTAGCACTGTTCCAGTTTTCAACTACATTTAGCCCAGAATGAATCTCTTGCCGGACTTCAATCGAATGCAGATATTTACACAAGAAAATAGTCTTAACAGCCTTACCCAATTCTGCTAACGCTTGATAGGTGGGATGTAACAAATTACCTTTAGTAAAACGCTTCAAGATGGCATCAGTTTCCGCCATTCCTAATCGCAGTGCTGTAGCATATTTAACCATCTGGTCGTACTGCTGTCTGAGCAAATCCCATCGGATTGAACGTTTAATAATTGCTTGTAAATTAGGATAGGCACTATTAGTCCCAGTTTCTGGAAGATACAATTTTTGCGCGTGGATGCGTTTGAGGCGGGGCATAAGTTGAAAACCCAGTAGATGGGTAAAAGCAAAAGCAACCTCACTTTGACCGTGGCTATCAACGAAATTCTTTTCTATCTTCATCTCGGTACAATGACGCAGCAAACCTTCAATCATCGCTGCAACTTCGCTACTAGAACAGGTTTTTAGCTGTGAATAGATACATACCGAATTATTTTCAACGTGCCAGTAAATCATTACACCGCGACCACCATAGCGGATGTGCCATTCGGTCATAAGATTTTGATCCCAAGAACCAAATTTTTTGGAGTCAGAAGCGCAAGCAGTTGTACCTTCTCCCCAAATGTGGGTCATCCTGGTGCGAAAAATAGCATTGGCAACACTAGCAATAGCGTTACGCAACTGTTGTTTGTGAATGTAACGCCGCCTAACGTGCAGTAAATTCTTGTAATCGTCACCACCCATTTCATCACTCAAACGCTTGAGTCCAGTATTTGTTCCCAAACCGTATAAACATAGCAACAAACGCTTTTGTAGTGATTCTTCTTCTAAGACTTCTCGCGTTGAAACTGATTTAAAATGGTCGCTAAAACCAACACGTAAGTCTGTTTCCTTGAGGATATCTAAAAGGCTTGTTTGGGGCCAGCGCCTTTGAATTTCATTTTTTAAACGTGCGAGGTTTAGAGGTTCGTTTTGCGGCTTGAGAGGTGTTACACAAATCCTTGCTTTACCTTTAGTTTTAATTTTTACATACTTGTTTTTGGGCAACCCTCTATCAAATTCACAGAGAGCTTGTTCCATTGCTGCTTTCAAATTAGCAATAAATTTCTCAACATCTGATGGTTGATTAAGTGCGTGGAAATATTCTTCGCGTTGCATCTCAAAGTCATGAGGTAAATCTTCTTCTGGGTTACGATAACGGTTGGCTCCTACTACCCAAATTTCCTTGCATCTAAGCTTTTCTCTTAAGGCTTGTAATGCACTTAACTCATAATTAATGCGATTAACTTTGATATCGCCGTCTGCATTCTTCTCTAAAATTAATTCTTGCCAGCCACTACGTAATACTCCCTCGACAGGTATTTCTTCTCCTATGTCATAGTAGCGTTGTTTGCTGTCAGCATACTTTTTCATCAATTCCAAGGCTTGAATTACCGGACGATGTACCTCATTATTTGAGCGAAATTCTAACTGCTCTAAAATTAACGGTAATATTCGGCGATAATGTCTGCCGTAGGAACTTCGCATTACCGTATAAACTCGTGAGCGATAAGCATTACCAGTCGATTTATACTCTTTAACTAAATTTTTAAGAGTCGCTTCACTAACCACTGGAAAAATTACTTCTTTGATTACCCCCTCTGGCTGTTTTAAAGAAGCTTCCGCCATCTGAAATAATAAATTAGTCTTACCATTGACTTTTTTAAAATCATTGAGTAGTTCTTGCTCAACACGTTTTTCTGCCTTCGCGCCAATGCGATGTACAATAAGTATTAGCAGTTCTACTAAATTATCGATAATCTCTTGACTTCTCAGCCAACAGAAAGCGACGATTAAAGTATAACGAATTGGCTCAGGGTGACGGCGTAAGTCACGAGGATATTCCACAAGCACGCGCTGCTTATATGTTTGTAGAACTTTGGTTGGTATTGTTTTGAATAAATTTTCTGGTAACTCTATCTGACGTAATATTTCCAGCTTTTCGATTTCTTTCTGAAAGCTCTCAACACCTATTCTACCAGGGTCAGTTTTTAATTCATTGAATTTAGATAGCTCTAATTCCGAGGTAATTTCTTCTAAGAATTCTAATCCAGATTTATTATCTAATTCTGAGGCAGAGTTAGAAGAAATTAATAAATTGTCTATCTGCTCTTTTGTTTTTGCTCCTAAGTTCTCTGTAGTTTGATTAAGAAATCTTTCCTCAAAAGTATGGAGTGCAGAACGGGTGATACGTTCTAATCGACTTGATGACAGCAGTTCTATTTTTAGCTCTCTTAAACGTGCAATTGCTGCTAATTTTAGTTGCTCAAATTTTAACTCATAAATTAGTGCTTGTTCTACCAACCAATTAGTAAGCTCTTGTGCATCATTGAGAGTTGCTTCTTGGAAGCCAAAAAAATTTCGGACTTGAGAACGGTGATATTTTATTGAACGCCCTTGCCAATCGTAATCTCGATATTTATCTACTGAAACATTAATTTGTCTAGCAACGTAATTAATCACAATGCTAGGGATATCTTGCAGATTCTCTGGAAATCTAGTCTCAATCTGAAAAAATTTGAGTAATAAAGCGAAACCCAACTTATTTTGGCTATTTTTCTTATTTATTAATGCTAATTCATCTGGTAGTAAAGTCCAAAACTCTATCAGTTCTTCGGGCTGCCAGTTTTTCTTCATTAATATAACTTTGCCTAGTTTGTTTTCTTTTAGGCAATGTATCTTAGAAGTACAACCATTGTCATGAGACTTTAACTTATTTTAGAAGCCTCTGCTCAACTTCCTTTTTCGGCAAAGTCTAACACTCGCTCTCCTCCCCCGAAGTTACCATCAGAACGAGATAGGGAATATTTGCGCCCCAAAGAAGTTGAGGTGATGGTGAAAGCTGCACGAAAAGTAGGCAGGCATGGAGTGAGGGACGCAGCTATTATCTTACTCATGTTTCGTCACGGGCTTCGCACTGCCGAATTGGTTGCCCTCAAATGGTCACAGGTAGATTTGTCAGGGGGCTATATTGAGATTCACCGCGTTAAGCACGGACATGATAGCATTCATCCTCTGCGTTCTCCTGAACTAAGGGCATTACGCTGTCTATTGCGGGATTATCCTGACACTCAGTATGTGTTTGTCTCTGAGCGTAAAGCTCCGCTCTCTACTAGGTCTATTCGTCAGATTGTGGCACGAGCAGGTAAACTTGCTCTAATTAATCAACCTGTTCATCCTCACCAACTGCGTCACGCCTGTGGCTACTATTTAGCTTCCCAAGGTCATGATACAAGAGCTATTCAGGATTATTTAGGCCATAAGAACATTCACCATACTGTCCGTTATACTCAATTGTCCCCTAAACGATTTGAATCTTTTTGGACAGACTGAAACTTTGACTGCTTCAGGTTTTCTCAATTCTGCTTCTAAACTATACCGTTTAGTTTGCCCCTGGTGACAGCTTCGCTAGTTCCACGCCATACTGTCGTAGACAGCAATAGCGCTCTGTTCAGACATTTTTGACCACCGTGAAAGTAGGTAAGAAATAAATTAACTTGTAGAAACAGTAGTATCCACAGCTAGCCGACCATCTTCCATGCGAACAATACGGTCAGCTATATCTAGAATGCGATTGTCATGTGTGACAACCAAAATAGGGCATCCCTGCTCTTGTGCTAGTTGTTGCATCAGTTCTACTACGTCTCGTCCTGATTTACTATCTAAAGCAGCAGTTGGTTCGTCGGCTAAAATCAGCTTGGGATGACTAACTAGGGCGCGAGCGATCGCTACCTTTTGTTTTTGCCCGCCAGAGAGATTTTCTGGGTAATAGTTCACCCGATGTTCTAACCCTACTGCTTTAAGCATGGCTTCTGCTCTGGGACGGAGTTCTTCAGCTGGAATATCTGCGTGCAGTTCAAGGGATGTTTGCACATTCTGCCAAGCTGTTAAGAATTTGAGCAAATTATGAGCTTGGAAGATATAACCGATGTTACGCCTAATTTCAAAGAGTTGGTCTTTGTTGGCTCCATATAGCTCGCGACCAAACACTTTAAGGCTTCCCTCTTGGACAGACCGCAAACCACCGATCAAGGTAAGTAAAGTTGTTTTCCCTGACCCAGATGGACCCATCATAATGACAATTTCTCCAGCATATATTTCCAGGTTAATGTCAAATAAAACCTGCTTCTTTAATTCATCTTGACCAAAATAGTGATTGAGATGACAGACTTTTACAACAGGTTGTTGATACATAGGTTTAATAAATATTGTTTAGATCTGTGTTTAGAGTTATAATTCGTAAGTCATAATTCATGGCTAAAAAATATCAGCAGGATCGGCAGCTTGTAATTTCCGAACTGCAATTGCACCAGAAATAAAGCACATAAAAATTGTCAATATTAAAACCATTAAACTTCGTCCAATATCTATTGCCATCGGTAAACTGGTGGCTTTTTTGGTTAGGTCGTATAGACCTAGTGTGATTGCAAATCCAGGTATATAACCTAAAAATCCCAGAATCAGAGCTTCTTGAAACACCATTAATAACAGGTAGGTATCCTTATACCCCATTGCTTTTAGCGTTGCATACTCAGCCAAATGGTCAGAGACATTGGTATAAAGAACTTGATAGACAATCACACTTCCTACAATAAATCCCATGATGGTTCCTAGTGTGAAAACAAAGCCAATGGCTGTATTTTTTTGCCAGTAGGTTTTCTCAAATTCCACAAATTCATCGTGAGTTAGCACCTGCACGTCTTTTGGTAAGTTAGCTTGTATCCCCTGAGCAATGTTTTTAATATTTGCATTAGGCTTGACTTTGATTAAACCAATATTAATTTCTCCAGCTTCACGGGTTTTGAAAATACGCAAAAAATTAACTTCACTGGTAATTAAGAGTGCATCAGAACCAAAAGACGAACCAACTGTAAACAAGCCTACGACTTTAATTTTTCTACTATTGATTTCAGGGGTGATGACTTTACCTTGAGCAACTTCTGCAATGAACGGTTGAAATTCCGGTCGAGAAACCCGGTCGAGAATGGCAACATCATCAAGCTTTAGCTTATCCAGGTTTTGATTGATTTCTGGGATGTGTAGAGTTGTCTTGGTTGGGTCAATTCCTAAAACTAAGATGGCGCGATCGCGTTGGCTTTCAGGACTTTTCCAGGTTCCCAAACCTAAATATACTGAATTAATCGACTCTACGCCATCAAAACCTAGAGCCTGATACAAACGCCGTCTGGAGAAGTTGTTCATGCTGATCAACGCACGCGAGCGAGGATTAATTAGCACCACATCTGCATTAATACTTTGATGCACGCGGGTTGCACTTTCAAACAGCGCCGCCTGAAAGCCTAGCTGCATAAACATGAGAATAACTGCAAAGGCAATCCCCGCAAGAGCAACCAACAGCCTTGCTCTTTCCCTGGAGAGTTGCAGCCAAGCTAGAAATAATTTGCGGTTCATGGCTCAATCTCCACAGTTACTTGCAAATTGGTTAAGCTAGCAACTCGCTGGCTAGAAGCAGAGTCTAGACCAATTTTTACTTCGACGACTCTGACATCTGTGGCAGCTGCGGGATCGGTGCTGAGAACGTCTTTTTTACCCACTTCCCAGCCAATTTGGTCTACCGTGCCCTGTAATTTTCCGGGAAATGCATCACTGGTAACTGTAGCACGTTGTCCAAGACGAACTTTACTAATGTCAGTTTCATACACCTCAGCCACCGCATACATTTGGTCGGTTTGACCAAGTTTGAGAATTCCTTCTCCCTGGTTGCTTACCACTTCCCCAGGACGGGCATGGATTTTCAAAATTCGACCGTCTCTTGGCGATCGCACGTATGATAGTTCCAAGTTTGCTTTTGCTTGTTCAACGGCAGCTTTTGCCTTATCTACTTCTGCTTGCGCCGCTTGCACATCAGTGGGACGGACTTCAGCGATGCGAGAAAGCGTGGCTTTAGCTTCGTTCAGTTGTGCTTGCACTGACTCCTGAATCCGCTTGAGCGTGACTCTACCTTCCTCTAGCTTTTTCTGAGCGGTTTCTGTTGCTAAACGCTTGCTGTCACGGGTAGATGCTGAAACTGCACCCTCTTGATAGAGCTGCTGGTAGCGTTTATACTCGGTTTCAGCATTGCGTAACTCTGCCTCCAAACGTTCTACCGTTGCTGACTGAGCTTTCACATTACCCTGTAACTCAGCTTCCATTCGCACAATTGTTGCCTTTTGAGCATTAATTTCCCCGGCTTTGGCTCCGGCTTTTACCTGTGCCAAACGAGCTTGAGCAACTTTTACTTGTTCGGTCGCTTCTTTCAAAGCAGCTAAACGGCGATCGCGTGTATCCAGGATGGCGAGAATTTGCCCAGCCCGAACTTTGTCTCCTTCTTTTACCAAAATTTGGAGAATCCGAGTTCCTTCCAGAGAACCAGTTGTAGCTGCGTGAACAGCTTCGCCTTTGGGTTCTAAACGTCCCAGGGCTGTTACCTTCCTAGCTATTGCAACAGTTGGTGAGGGAGTTGGTGCAGACGTGGAGGACAGTCGTCGATACCGTGAGATTGTGTAAACTGCGGTAAAAATAGTAGCAATTCCAACAGTAATTGCTAACAGAAGCACCCATCGTTTAGAACGTTTGATTTGCGGAGTTTTTGACGGTACGTCCATAAATAAAATTTCCTATATGACACGTCTTGATGAATTCGTACCAAGCAATTTTTATCGTTCATCTCGATAGCCTGAAGGAGTACGGTATTAAGAGTCACCCCAATTGTCCCCACATGAAAGGAACGGGCAATCGGGAAGTCTTTTCTACATCTGTCTATGAGGGCACCTTCCAATCAAACGGGATATGCTTGCTTGATTGTCCCTCAAAGGGTTGAGAATAATCGAAGCCGATGGCGTAAGTGTTCTTCACAACGCCCCAAGTAGCTATCTGTCCGGGGCCTGTTTCAGAACCTGGTGGATTGTACAACTGAACACGATGGTTTGGATCTGCCGTCGGCCCGGTCAGTGCCTCAACTACTGCTATAACTTTCTCAGGGATCTCAGCCCGCCAATACCTCAAGTCCTCTGCAATTTCAACCTCGATAGGTGCGTACTCGATCCCTCGGATTTCCCAGAATAGCTTGCTAAATTCCCTCGGCCAACCCCCAGCTTTGCCTGTGAAGATTTGCTCAAGGGCGTATCGCTGGCGTTCATCAGCACGCTCGTCGATGTAAAACATCAGCTTCATCGATGCTTTGACATCCTCTGTCCACTGATTTCCCTCAACCTCTCCCAGTGCAACGACACTCAGACCGTTGAGTTTGACATCGTTATATTGTCCCTCATGTACTTGCCATACCAGCGTGAACAAGCAGTCACCATACGTCGGTTCTTGGGCAAACGTGCAGGGACACGGCAGTTTGCAGCTACAGACATCGAACCATTCACCTTTGAGATGCCACTGGACATCAGTCATTGCTTGCGTTGACATAGTCATAAATAACTCCATTAAGCAATTGAGCGGTAACTTCTTCAAAATGAGATGATAACTGTGTCAAGGAATACACCATAAAAATTAACGGCAATCTGGCTCATCCTCTCCCCTCCACTCCCCAACCCAGCAGATGACGGCGAGCTAAATAAAGCACCAACGGTGGCAAAATTATCCACTGAAATACAGCTAGCCAGCTTATACCAAGAACGGGTAGAGCTAATACTGTAACGCCATAGGTTTTGGCAATATTAACTCGATAAGTTTCTGTAACTAAAGTAATAAACCAGCCTATGCAAGTAAAACTCAAAGCTAACTGCCAGCCAGGGTTAAGTATCCAGTAACGAGAACGAGCCAAAGCGCTCACAACCCAACCACTGATAAGGGTAATAACACCATCACCGAAAGTACAATGATTGAGGTCATTAATTTTGTCTGATAAAGAGGGCATCCCATAGAACTCGTAGTAAGGAGCTTGCCAAACTTCGTAAACAAAATTAAGGAGAAAAGCGAACAGAAATAAATTTGTTTCTGGTGCAGCCAAAATGCGAACCACCCACTTAGAGACAGACTTGTTTTTCATAATTACTGCTTCATCCTGTTAGAAATTTCCTGCCATTGCCTCTAGTCGGCGAATGCGTTCCTCAGTCGAGGGATGGGTAGAAAAAAGATTGCTCATACCATTTCTGCCGCTAAAAGGACTGATTTGAAAAAGGTGTGCAGTTGCGGGAGTGGCATTATCCATTGGTATTGCCCGTGCGCCTGCATCAAGTTTGCGGAGGGCATTTGCCAGTGCCAACGGATTCCCAGAGATTTTAGCTCCACCTGCATCAGCTTCAAATTCACGCGATCGCGAAATTGCCATCTGGATCAGCATAGCGGCGATAGGAGCCGTAATCAGTAACAGCAATCCTACAAAAGGATTACCATTGCGACTGTCGCCGCGTCCAAAAGGGAGCCAGTAAGCTAACTGAGCCAGATAGGTAATTGCCCCAGCAATGGTTGCAGCAATAGTACTTGTGAGGATGTCATAATGCTTGACGTGTGCTAGTTCGTGACCAAGAACACCTGCAAGCTCATCCCAATTGAGAATCTCTAGGATGCCAGTTGTAACGGCAACTGCTGCGTGTTTGGGGTCACGACCCGTAGCAAAGGCGTTGGGCTGGTCGGATGGAATAATGTAAACTCGTGGCATTGGCAGTTTAGCTCGTTTAGCGAGGTGGGTGACTACTTCCCACAACTGGGGTGCATCGGCTTGTGTAATTTCTTGGGCGTTGTAAAGTTTGAGAATCATCTTGTCGGAAAACCAGTAACTGAAGAAATTCATCCCCAGCGCCAGAATGAAGGCGATAGTCATTCCCGACTGTCCGCCAATGACCCGCCCAATTAATACAAATAGAACAATGAGCAGTGCCATTAAAAATGTTGTACGTAGTATATTCATAGGTAGGTTTAGCACTTTAATAATTTTATTGTTAGCCTGATTTATCAAGTATTAATTAATACTTCTATTTGATTTGAGAAGAAAATGCTATTTAAGTTTTTCAGCAATATTGGTACAAGTTTTACATTTAGATTTTTTAACTATCTGCACTCCAGGTATTAACTCTTTCAATTCAGCTTCTAAGCGCCGCAATTGTTGGATTTGAGGGTCAATTTCCAAAATAGTATCTTTCAGTTTTTTTGTGATTTCTTCACTAGAAAAACATTCTTCATCGCAGATTTTGAGAAATTCTCCAATTTCTTCCAGACTGAGACCAAATTTTTGAGCGCGTTTGATGAATGCGAGACGGTCAAGTACTTCAGGTGAAAATAAGCGAAAGCCTCCCTTAGTTCTCCCTGAGCATTTCAGTAAACCAAGTTCTTCGTAATAGCGAATTGTTTTGATGGGTACACCACTTTGAATCGCTATTTGGCCAATAAAAAACAAACCTTGCTTGTGAGTAACCATAGTCTAATTTATTTCTAAAATCAGAGAAAAAGTTAACTAAGAAATCTTTACAATTTTTGAAAAATGCAGGCAGAATAATGTAATTCAGGATTAAAATTTTACTCGCTGGTAAAAAATTTGCTTTACCTTATCTGCTGTCATAACATAGGTAATAACAATTGCTCCCAACCAAAAAATAAAGGAAAGAGTCAAAGGCTGAAAACCAAACGGTTTAGCTAAGGGTGTGAAGGGAAAGGTAAGGGTAATACCCACAACTAGCAGCGTAGAAATCAACAAATACTTACCTGGTTTACTTTTGAAAAAGGGCTTACGAGAGCGGATTACTAATACAATTAGCGAAGCAGAAATTACCGATTCCATAAACCAACCTGTTCTAAATTCATCGGGTGTAGCACGCAGAATGAACAGCAGTGTTCCAAAAGTAAGGTAGTCAAACACCGAACTAATCAAACCAAAAACGAGCATGAAATTCCGAATAAACTGAATATCCCAGCGACGGGGTTTGCTAACCATATCTCGATCTACGCTGTCAGTAGCAATGGTCATCTCCGGAAAATCTGTTAGCAAATTAGTCAGCAAAATCTGCTTGGGTAATAGTGGCAGAAATGGGAGAAATAGAGAGGCTCCTGCCATGCTAAACATATTGCCAAAATTAGCGCTGGTTGCCATAAAAACATACTTGAGTGTGTTTGCAAAGGTTATGCGTCCTTCCCGTACACCCTGCACCAATACATCCAAGTCTTTTTCTAGCAGCACAATATCAGCTGCCTCTTTTGCTACATCAACTGCACTATTTACTGAGATTCCAACATCAGCGACATGGAGGGCTGAAGCATCGTTGATTCCATCTCCCAGGTAACCAACCACGTTACCAGCTTTTTTTAAAGCCAAAATAATACGTTCTTTCTGGTTTGGCTCAACCTCAGCAAACACATTAACCTCATTGACTCTTTTTAGCAGTGCTTCATCACTAATCTGATGCAGGTCTGAGCCAGTAAGCATCGTTGGGTTTGCAAATCCCATCTGTTGACCAATGTTGGCAGCAACTTTTTGGTTGTCACCCGTAATAATTTTTAAGGAAACACCTGTGTACTCCAAATTGCGGATAGTGTCGATAATGCCAGCTTTAGGCGGATCGGCAAGGAGCAGGAAGCCCAGAAAAGTCATCTCGGTTTCTTGGTCTTTGGTAATGCAGGAAGCAGAACCAATATCCCGTAAGGCAATTCCTAGAGTGCGAAAACCTTGTCTACTAAAATCTTCATAGTGCTGCTGGAGTAATTCTTGCACTGTATTAATGTCGGCGATCGCCCCATCTGTCATTTGTGCTTTTGAACATATCGCCAGTACATTGTTCAGTGCACCTTTGGTGATTAGCAAATGGTTGCTATCTTTGCCAACCAAGATACTCAATCGCTTGCGGATGAAATCATAGGGAATCTCGTCTAATTTTTGATAACCTAATACTTCAAACTGGCGATGACTACGGATAGCTTCATCAATCGGGTTCACATAACCAGTTTCATAGAAGGCGTTAAGGTAGGCATAAAACAGTACCGCTTCGTTCTCATTCCCATCAGTATCAAGCGCGGCGTGGATGTGGACAACTCCTTCAGTCAAAGTGCCAGTTTTATCTGAACACAGCACATTCATACTGCCAAAGTTTTCAATAGAGGCAAGGCGTTTGACAATGACCTTCTGCCTAGCCATGCGTTTAGCACCGTGAGCTAGGTTAACACTGATAATTGCTGGCAGTAACTGCGGAGTCAATCCAACTGCTAAAGCTAATGCAAAGAGAAAAGCCTCTAAAACTGGGCGTGCTAGGTAGACGTTAATTGCAAAAATGGCAATCACCAGTATCAAAGTGACTTCTAAGAGGAAGTAGCCAAATCGCCGGATACCATGTTCAAAGTCAGTCTCTGGTGGTCTGAGTTGCAATCGCTCCGAGACTTTACCAAATTCCGTATATTTGCCTGTATATACTACTACTGCTTCCCCTTGTCCACTAACTATATGAGTACCCATAAAAAGCACATTGGTTCGCTGACTAAGGGGTGTCTCTGATGGCAATACGCCAGCTATTTTAGCGACTGGGTAGGTTTCCCCAGTTAAAGCTGCCTCATCAGCAAAGAGGTCTTTGGATTTTAGAATTACGCAATCCCCTGGAATCGTTTCTCCTGCGGTGAGAACAAAAACATCTCCAGGAACAATTTCTTCTGGAGAAACAGTCTGAGTATTGTTATTTCGCCGCACCACTACTTTAGCTTGGACAATTGCCAGCAGCTTTTCAACAGCATCAGCAGCTCCCCACTCCTGCCAGAAACCCAATAGTCCACTGACAAAAACAATTGCCAAGATAATCAAACCGTCTGTATGGTCATGGACGAAGAACGACAAACCAGCAGCAAATATCAGGATGAGAATAACTGGATTTTGGAATTGAGCCACTAGAAGCATAAAAGCGTCTAATTTCCGTTTGGGCTTCAAGAGATTGAAGCCATAGCGCACCAGTCGCAGCTTGGCTTCTTCATCCGTCAATCCCTGCGGTGTAGTTTCTAGTTCCTCAAGCAATTTGGCAGTTGGGATACTCCAAAACGGTAATGGGGGCCGGTTCATAGAAGTAGCCTTTAAGGCAAAAAAGTATTAGTAAAATACTGATGAACTATGCCGTGGGTATTTAAAGAGGCATATAGAGCTGTGTAGCAAAAAGTCATTAACGTATAAAAACCTCAACCTCATTGAACATCTCCTAACAGGAAATTTAGAGAGAGAAATGCCGTATTGCTATATGAATGAGTCCAAGAGAATGGCAAACCATTAAGCAAGCAGCAAACATTAGAAATGTGCCAATAATTTTGCTGACTAAATTTTGGGCATTTTTATCTTTTTGGATATCTGAATTATCCGAAGTATCAAAAATTTGTTTGTGCATAAATATGCCTCCTGAAATCAAACAAGAAAATCTCTGCTAATACGACCATTTCCAGTTGCTAACTTCAGGCATATCCTCACCATGCTGCTGAATATAGTGCTTGTGTTCTATCAGCTTGTCTTGCAACATCTGCTTGACATAAGCAGCTTTATATCCGAGTTGTGGCACACGGTCAATCACGTCCATGACGAGATGGAAGCGGTCTAAATCGTTAAGCACCGCCATGTCAAAGGGAGTGGTTGTAGTTCCCTCCTCTTTGTAACCTCGAACATGGAGATTTTTATGGTTCGTCCGACGATAGGTAAGACGATGAATTAGCCAAGGATAGCCGTGATAAGCAAAGATAATAGGCTTGTCGCTAGTAAAGATTGTGTCAAAATCTTTATCAGATAAACCGTGTGGATGCTCGCTTTGTGGCTGTAGTTTCATCAAGTCAACTACATTCACTACCCGTATTTTTAACTCAGGGAAGTACTGACGCATAATATCAACTGCTGCCAAGGTCTCTAGGGTAGGAATATCCCCCGCACAAGCCATAACTACGTTGGGTTCGCTACTTTGGTCATTGCTGGCCCACTCCCAGATGCCAATACCTTTAGTACTATGCTTGATAGCAGCATCCATATCAAGGTACTGTAATGCAGGTTGTTTACCAGCGACAATCACGTTGACATAATTACGACTTTTCAGGCAGTGGTCTGTCACCGATAGTAAGGTGTTAGTATCAGGGGGCAAATACACCCGAATTACCTCAGCTTTCTTGTTGACTACATGGTCGATAAAACCGGGATCTTGGTGTGAAAAACCATTATGGTCTTGTCGCCACACGTGGGAGGTAAGGAGGTAATTAAGTGAAGCAATTGGTCTGCGCCAAGGGATGTGACGAGTGGTTTTCAACCACTTGGCGTGCTGATTAAACATGGAGTCGATGATGTGGATAAACGCCTCGTAGCAGGAAAAGAAACCGTGACGGCCTGTAAGCAGATAGCCTTCTAACCAACCTTGGCAAGTAGTTTCACTGAGAATTTCCATCACCCGCCCGTTGGGTGACAGGTGTTCGTCTTCAGGGAGTATTTCAGCAACCCAAGCCCTATCTGTAGCTTCCAATGCTGCACCTAAACGATTGGATTCGGTTTCGTCGGGTCCAAAAATGCGAAAATTCTGGCTTTGCAAGTTCTCTCGCATGACATCTCGGAGAAATTTGCCCATCACCTTGGTAGCTTCAGCAATATTAGTCCCCGGTTTAGGTACATCAATAGCATAATCTCGGAAGTCAGGTATTTTAAGGTCGCGTAGCAGGATACCACCGTTGGCATGGGGATTATCGCCCATACGTTGGTGTCCTTGAGGTGCGAGTTCCGCTAATTCCGGATGCAGCCTGCCATTTTCGTCGAATAGTTCCTGCGGCTTGTAACTTTGCATCCACTCCTCAAGAAGTTTCAGGTGTTGGGGTTTACTAGCTAATTCCCCAAAAGGAACTTGGTGCGATCGCCAGTAATCTTCCGTCTTTTTCCCATCAACTTCTTTCGGCCCTGTCCAACCTTTGGGAGATTTTAAAATAATCATGGGCCATTGGGGACGCTGTTGAAAACCGTTTTTGCGTGCGTGTTCTTGAATTTCGTGAATTTTCTGGATAACGATATCGAGTGTTGCTGCCATGTGTTGGTGCATAGTTTCCGGTTCGGAACCTTCAACAAAATAAGGCTTGTAGCCATAACCGAAAAATAAGCTTTCCAACTCTTGATGACTCATCCGTGCCAGTACGGTCGGATTGGCAATTTTATACCCATTGAGATGAAGAATTGGGAGAACTGCACCATCATGCACTGGGTTGAGAAACTTGTTGGAATGCCAGCTAGTTGCTAAAGCCCCAGTTTCCGCTTCGCCATCACCTACAACACAAGCAACTATCAAGTCATGATTGTCAAAAGCAGCGCCATAGGCGTGGGAAAGGGCATAACCCAATTCACCGCCTTCGTGGATTGAACCAGGAGTTTCTGGTGCAACATGGCTGGGTATACCACCAGGGAAGGAAAACTGTTTGAAAAGTTTTTTCATGCCCTCGGCATCTTGAGAAATGTTGGGATAATATTCACTGTAAGTCCCTTCCAAGTATGTATTTGCTACCAGTCCGGGGCCACCGTGACCAGGGCCTGCAATGTAAATCATGTTTAGGCCATATTTTTTGATAACTCGATTGAGGTGAACGTAGACAAAGTTTAGACCAGGAGTTGTTCCCCAGTGACCCAAGAGTCGCGGTTTAACGTGTTCCAGCGTCAGTGGTTCTTTCAGCAGGGGATTATCGAGTAGATATATTTGCCCAACAGAAATGTAGTTAGCTGCACGCCAGTAGGCATTTATTTTACGCAATTCTTCTGCGTTAAGAGGTTTTGACTGTATGGAAATTGTTGTTGTCATAGTTACTAAATCTTTAGGAAAAGGAAGTACAAATTGAGTTTTTACTTCGGAAGCTTTATCTTTTTCGTGTTTGATAATTAGTAATTAGGAGATTGCGAGATTGTAAACTTTCCTAAAACTTTGATTGAGCCAAAGGTTAACAGGTTCTAATTAGAAGACTCATCAAATTTATCTGGTGGTATCTCTGGTAATTTTTTTGCCATAAACCAGTCGGAAAGGGGAATTAATAGCGCAAAAAATATACCCGTTCCCAAGACAAAAGATAGAAGAGTGAGCAAAAACTTTATCAAATGAAAATTTTGATGCTTTGAGGTTAGGTCAATGTGAAAGATATAGTTAAACAATGTCATTATTGCTTGAGATATCAAGACGATAAATAATATACAGGCTAAAAGGATGACTCCGGTTATTATTGCTGAAGCAATTGCTATTAAGAATGCTTTAAGTCTGAGGGCACATCGCCTGTAAATTTGAGGAGTATTTTGTAATTTATAGTCTTGATTCATGGTAAGATTTCTACAAAGAATTTGATTTATTTCCATCTGATTATCAGAGTCTGTTAACTCTGTGTGCTACAAGTCCCAAACTATGCTTAACCTAACTGCACTCGTCGCAGCAGCATTGCATTAATAGATACAACTACAGTAGAAACACTCATGAACACTGCTGCTAAAGCTGGAGGAAGCAAGATACCTAAAGGATAGGCAACACCAGCTGCTAGGGGAATACCAATAACGTTGTAACCCGTTGCCCAAACAAGGTTCTGACGCATTTTCCCGTAGGTAGCTTTTGATAGTTTTAAGGCATAGGCAGCGTCTAAAGGATTACTCTTAACCAGTACTAAATCAGCAGACTCAATTGCTACATTAGTGCCTGCTCCGATGGCGAGTCCCAAATCTGACTCAAACAAAGCAGGTGCATCGTTTATACCATCGCCAACAAACGCCGTAGGCTGTGATGCTTTTAATTTACGTACAATAGCAGCTTTGTCCTGCGGTAGGATGCGGGCATAGTAACGGTCAATACTTAAATCCTCTGCAACAGTTTTTGCGACTGCTTCAGCATCTCCGGTAATCATAACTACCTGAACCTGCATTTCTTGGAGTCGCTGTACTGCGGTACGTGCCTGTTCTCGCACTTGGTCTGCCAGTCCAAACAGAGCAATCATACGCTCCGAGTTTAACAGGGCGATCGCACTCTCGCCACGAGACTCAATGTTTTCCAAACCCGTTTGCAGCTTGGCAGAGAAAGCCAGATTCAATTCCTGCGCCCATTCCGGTCGCCCAACTCGATAGCGTTTGCCATTGACAGTACCTTCAACCCCTTTGCCTGCAACAGCTTGGAAATCTCTCGCTTTTGCCAGAGACACTTGACGGATCTCGGCTTCTTGCACCACTGCTTGAGCCAAGGGGTGTTCTGACAAAGCTTCCAAAGCAGCAGCAATAGAGAGTGCTTCTAGCTCATCCATACCCTCGGTGTAAATCCGCTGTACCCCAAACCGACCTTCAGTGAGAGTTCCAGTTTTGTCAAAAGCGATCGCCTTAATTTTCCGGGCACGCTCAAACGCTTCTCGCCGTCGCACCAAAATTCCATGCTTTGCAGATAAGCCAGTGGCGTTAACAATTACTAGTGGGATTGCCAAACCGAGAGCATGGGGACAGGCAATTACAAGCACTGTAACGGCTCGTTCAATAGCGAACACTAACCCAGCATTCAACCCAAACCAGACAACAAACGTCAGTGTTCCTACTCCAATAGCAATCAAGGTTAGCCAGTAGGCAATCTGATCCGCCAGCGCCTGAAAACGGCTGCGTGACGATTGGGCTTCTTCCACCAAGCGCATAATCTGGTTCAGAGTTGTCTGCTCTCCCGTGCGTGTTACCTTGACGGTTAAAGCACCTTCAGCATTGACAGCACCTGCAACCACCTCATCCCCTACTTGCTTCGTAATCGGACGCGACTCTCCGGTGAGAAATGCTTCATTGACGCTAGAAGCTCCTTCTTCCACCTCCCCGTCAATGGGAATCTGTTCTCCAGGACGAATGAGAATTCTATCACCTTGTTGTAACTCTCCTACGGGTACATCCTCAATCCGTCCCTGCACCAGGCGATGAGCAATGTCTGGCACAAGGTTTGCCAGGTGTTCCAAGGCACGACTAGCTCCCTGCACCGATGCCATCTCAATCCAGTGACCCAGCAGCATAATATCTACTAGGGTAACCAGTTCCCAATAGAACGACTGTCCCTCTAATCTCAAAAAGGTAATTGCCAGACTGTAAACGAAGGCAACGGTAATCGCCAGAGCGATCAGGGTCATCATCCCAACTTTGCTCCGAAGTTCGTACCAAGCTCCTTTGAGGAAGACCCAACCGCCGTAAAAGTAAATTATGATACTTAGGAAAGGCCCCACCCAGTTTGAACCTGGAAACTGTACTGCTTCATAGCCAAACCAACCCTGAAAAGCTGGATCGTAGTAAAGAACGGGTAGCGTCAGCACAAGACAGATAAAGAAGCGTCGCTTAAATATCTCCGGGTTATGTCCAGCGTGTTTATCGTGCCCCTCATGTTTACTGGGGGAAGTGGAAGCACTGTGTGAATGGTGTCCGTGATGGCCCTGTTCGTGCTGCATAAGTTAATCCTCAATTAAACTGCTTATCCAATGGTCGCGCGGCGTAACCCGCAATCTCTAGAGCTTTCTGGATGGTCTCCAGATTTGTAAGCTGTGGATTGTATTCAATAGTCGCTCGCTTCTCAGTAGAGTTCACACTGCACTCACTAATACCTGGAAGACTGTGAAGTGCTCGCTCGATCACTTCGGCACAAAAGTCACACATGATGTTTTCTAATTGGAGATGAATAATTTTCATGACTAAACTTTTGCTACTAGGTAGTCAGATTGAGAGTAGAAATCCATCCGAAAGGGCGTAGGCATCTAAATTTGAGTAGCCTTGCTGGGCAACCACTTTATCTAGCAAGTAGTTGAGAACAAGATACGTTTGCCCTGTACATCTAGCTTATGCTGCCGCAATATCCGCAATCTTGCGGTATGCCTCCACTGCCTGCCGACAAGCATGAGCACATTTGCGGCAATGCTCCATATCGTACTTTTCGCATTCAATGGCACAAGCTTCGCAGATATCAGCACAAGTCCGCGCCAGATGGGCAACAAAGTACGACCCTCGCACCATGTAGATGGCGCAAGTGCGGCAAATCTCAGCACAATCAAGGCAGATGCGGGCACATCTGATCATTTCTGCATGACCTGTACAGGCTTCAGCACAGTGTTCGCACTCCACCGCACAATACATGGCGACATCGAAACTAGATTGATATTGCGAATGAATTAGAAGCATTCTCGTTCTCCTTACTATTAATTAGTTTTTGATTAGTGGAAATCATGCCGCTTCACGACTTTGTGCAGGTTGCTTACTTGTCTTGATCTGGAACTGCACAGTTAGGACTGAACAAGGAGCATAGTGGAGTACGTAATTACTGACACTCCCCAGAAATAACTCACTCAAACCTGAATGACCCCGTCGCCCAATTACAATTAAGTCAGCCTCCCAAGTACGAGCGACATCACAGATAGTTCGACCGGGACTGCCAGGTTTCTGAGTAAATTCTGCGTTCACTCCGGCGGCTATTGCTTCGGCGGCGCGCGCCTTTACCATCTCCAAACCCTTTTGGGAAAATTCCTCCCACATTTTTTGGCAGTGTTGAGCAGCTTCGCTATCTGTTCCCGCGTAATAATAGGTGTTTAAAAGTCCAGAGGTATCTGGACAATCCTCTTCATCTGGAGATAAAACGTGTAACACCATAAGGCTTGCTGCGTTGGCTTTTGCTTGGGCAAGTGCCTCTTCAAAAACACGCTTGCTAAATTTAGAACAATCTATTGCAACCAAAATCTTGTGAAACATAGAACCCTCCTAAGTTTTAGAAAAACCTTCAGGGCAGATAGGCATTCGTGACATACTGCTGTACCATACGGTGGGTATTAAAAAATGAGGCATTTAGTGCGATCGCATGTCGCATTACATCCACCCACCACTCGCGCTCCTGATAAAACAAGGGTACAATTACGTTTTTCAACTTCTGATATAAGTCCTTTGCATCCTGGCGGTTCAGGACATCTGAACCAGAAAACTCAGGTTCTCTAGAACCAATAGACCAGCCAGTCACCCCTTCGATATGTCCCTCAATCCACCAACCATCGAGTATGCTGAAACTGGGAACACCGTTATGTGCTGCTTTCATACCCGATGTACCGGAAGCTTCTAAAGGTCGCTGTGGCGTGTTGAGCCATAGATCCACGCCAGATACAATCAGCTTGGATAGCTCCATGTCGTAATTTTCCAAAAAAACTATAGGTATCTGTTTCTGTAATCGGTGGGAAATTTCAAATATCCGTCGAATTAACTCCTTGCCAGCGTAATCTTTGGGGTGCGCCTTACCAGCAAAAATAAACTGTAAAGAACCAACCTGTTTGGCAATTTCCAAAAGTTGATCGATATCTGAAAAAATTAAATCTGCCCGCTTGTAAAGAGTAGCTCTGCGAGCAAAGCCAATCGTCAGAGTCTCCGCAGATAGCGAAAAATCGGTTTTTTCCTGAATGTAAGTTAAAAGACGAGCTTTAGCCGCTAAATGAGCATTCCAAATCTCCTGTTGGGGAATACTGATGGCGTGCCTTAGCATTGAGGGATCGTTACTCCAGCCAGGAATATATTGATCGTAGAGGGTTCTAAAGCTGTCACAAGTCCATGTCCATGAGTGAACACCATTTGTAATGTGGTGGATGGGATAGCCGGGGAACATTTCTTGCGAAACTTCCTCGTGCCGCTTGGCAACACCGTTGACATAGTGGCTCAAGTTTAGTCCTAGCATAGTCATGTTTAGGCGATCGTGTCCCCCCAGCATTTGCAGTACATCAAACGGCACTATTTGCCCTAAACTATACTGCACTAAACCGTAGTCAAACTGGTCGTGCCCTGCTGGAACAGGGGTATGAGTGGTAAAGACGCATTGATTTCTGATGCTGCTAAAATTCCATGCTTCTGTATTTATCCCGTTTCGTTCTTTTAGCAACTCCAAAAGCAGCAAACTGGCGTGTCCTTCGTTCATATGGAATCTTTCAATTTCCCTGTAACCGAGGACGTTGAGCATTCTGACACCACCAATCCCCAGCAGAATTTCCTGCGCCAGCCGATATCGCTCATCCCCGCCATAGAGAAAATCAGTTAAAGTACGGTCATAATCAGTGTTTTTATCAACATCGGTATCTAACAAAATTAAAGGGACGTTGTAGCCACTTAAACCAACAATGTCATACTGCCAGGCTCGAACTTGTACAGTTCTCTGCTCAATTTCTACCTGAACGGTTTCAGGCAAAAGGTGCAGGAAACGTTCGGGACTCCACAAAACAGGAAATTCCTGCTGTCCTCCCCACTCATCCAGCTTTTGGTCAAAATAACCTTTGCGATAGAGTAGACTTACCCCAACCGCAGGTATTCGCAAATCGGCAAAGGATTTCAAAGTGTCGCCAGCCAGTATACCTAAGCCGCCACTGTAAGTTGGCATAGCAGAACCAACAGCCACCTCCATCGAGAAATAGGCAATCCGCCGATTTTCTTTGGCTTCTTCGTAGCTGGTGGTAGTTAGTGTGGTGATGTATAGCTCTGGATGCTGAAAAAATTTATTTCGACAAAATTCGGAGCAGAAGTGAATTTTTTGCTCCTGGTAAAAGGCAGTGATTTCTCTGCCTGGTTGAACGGTCATGCCACAAACTGGGTCTTTTAAAATAGGATTCATGGGTTTTCTCTTGTTCTGATAGTTACTAACCCTTGTGATGCCCACTCTTTGATTTTTTTCGAGTCTGAGGCCACATTGTCGTAAACATAATATTCCTGCAATTTCTCCCTCCCCTACTGGTATAGGCGGTAGCATCAACCGTAGGGTAGGATGAAAATTTTGTAGTTAGTTGTGGAAATTAAATCTTGTCGAAAACCTCTTCTTGGGCTTCAATTTTTGTTAAAGCTGCCTGTAGCTTTGCTTCATCTTCTTTTGATAGCGAAGTTCGTAAAACCTTACCCTCAAATTTCCTCAAATCGTCTAAAACTTTGTCTGGAGTAGACTTTTTCACCAGTATAAATAGGGCAGATGTTCCCGGTTCTAGTGTGTTACCAAGTTCTCGGATAAAGTTATCGTCAATGCCAATATCTGTGAGCGCTCCCGAAATTGCGCCAGCAGCCGCACCAAAGAGAGCCAAAATTGGGTGAAAGAATATCAAACCAAGAAGCAGTCCCCAAAAACCTCCAGTTAACGCACCAGAAGTCACGAGTTCTTGGGTTTGCTTAATCTTGACTTTGCCTTCTTTATTTCTGACAACAATGGCAGCATCTTCTAGGTCGATAAGATACTCTAGTTCCAGTTTTCTTAGATCAATCAGAACCTCTTCTGCTTTAAACTCATCTTTAAAGCCGATAGCAATTAAATCGCTCATAGTTTCCTCCTGTGTAAATTGGGCTTTAATTGTTAAATTTGGTTGTTTTGCAAAAAAATTAGAAAAGCACTAGCACCGCTACTTTGCGAGAAGCCACGCTACGTGCGTCTACGCGGAAGTCAAGTATTCAGAAGTTTAAAGTTAAAAAATCTTTTACTCCCTTGCTTTTGACCTTTTGTCAACTGATTGTTTACTTCTGCTCATATGCGGCACTAGCGCACTCTCCCTTGGTCAATTTCATTCCGACTCTGCGAGCCTCTGTCTCTAACTGTTCTCGAAAGGGATACCAGCTAGTGTCGCCCAGGTATGAGGCCCAACGGTGCCATCTTCGTAAAGAGCATTGTCATGTTGAAATTGTCTCACTGCGTTATCGGTGTCAGATCCGAAGACACCATTAACAGCATTGCTATTAAGGTAGCCGTAGAAGACCAAAAGGCGTTGCAGGATTGCGACTTCTACACTGTAGTTGTCATCGCATTGAGACAAGGTTGGTAAGTAATTGGGTAAATAAGCTGTTTGAATTTTCATTGAATACCTCGTGTTTGTACTGGTACTCTATGTTTGCTAATTTTGCAGGACGTACTAAATGTAGACGTGCAGTGGCTCCTAGTAAGGTAGCCGCCATGTATTACTGCCATAGAATTACAAAGGTTTTTCATGTATATTTGACTTCTTACCTAGTTGCAAAGCTGTTGTAGAGTCGAGCTATCAGGGCAGCATATAAAGCCGTTCCTACAGACCAAAATAGAAGACCAACAATGAAGCTTCCCCAGGTAACTGTTCGGGCAATATTGCTCAAGTCCGCATGGAGAATGTAGCTGAAAAAAGCCATTGCTGCTTTTGGTGCTAAGGCAATAAATAGGATACAGATTGAGTAGACTAAGCCTGTGATTATAGCTGTGGCAAGAGAGAGCGATCGCGTTCTTAATTTAGTAAAAGAGTTCCTGCTAAGGTGATGATTTTCCCGATCGTGAGTGGGCGATACCATAATGAAACTCCTATTAATTTAATGTTTTTAAAACTTGAATCATTGCCATAATAAATTGAGCATTATTAGCTGATGTAAAAAATCAATGGCTTGCCTATGTTGAGAAGTCTGTTTTAGCTTAGGTAACATTAATAATCATGGTTAAACCTCCTGCTCCTTGTACTTCAGCGTTGTCATTTGTTGTATGGTGAGGAATGTGACAATGCAGTAACCACTTACCCTGATCGCGGGCTGTCCAAATCACGTTGTAGCGTTCACCAGGACCCACATTGATAGTATCCTTCTCAATTTGGGCAGTGGCAGGTAGTGAATTGCTATCTGTTTCAATGATTTTGAACGGGCCACCATGAATATGCATTGGGTGGATGAAGGCATTGTTTGAGCCAATAAAGCGGAAGTGGATCTTCTCACCAACCTTGGCGTTGATTGTTTCGGTAGTGGGAAAAGCCTTGCCGTTAATTGTGAAGAAGTTTGGCATTAGCCCTTCCATTGGCATTGCCGGGAAGGTATAGCCTTGCTTGAATGTCCACTCTTGCAGTTGTATAACAACATCTTGGTCATAAGCTGGGGTATTGGATTTATCCTTAGGAGCGACGATCAGCGCACCATACATTCCCAGGGTTTGCTGACGGTCAACGTCCTGATGAGAGTGATAAAAGTAAGTACCTGGTTGCTTAACTGTGAACTCGTAAGTAAAACTTGCGCCTGGTGCGATTGGCTTCTGGGTAACATTTGCTGCACCGTCCATCGCATTGGGCAAAATCATCCCGTGCCAATGGACACTCGTTGATTCTGGTAAGTTGTTCTTGACAACGATCCGCACGCGATCGCCCTCAGTTACCTGAATACGGGGGCCTGGAATTTGATGGTTAAAGGCGTAGGCAGCCACTTGGACATCCGGTAGAATATTCCACTTAATCAAAGAAACATCCAGATTAAAAACTTTAACACCGTTCTCTATTTTGGGTGTTAGAATCTGGTCGCCCCGTGCATCGACAGGAGCCGTGTAGGAAATCTTTGTCAAGTCTACTGCTGCCATGTCTTCCATCGCCTCCATGCTCATATCAGAAGTCATGATCATTCCTGGCGGCATGACAAAACCATGCATTTGAGTAACACTACTTATGGGTGTAGATGGTAGCGATGACACTGGGACAGGAGATTTGTTGTCGCCCATATTCGTTCTGGGCATGGAGTCGTTGTCTATACTCATCCCAGGCATAGACTTGCCGTGTTGTATATTTTTACTACTGGTTGTAAAGCCACCGTATAGTCTTGCAATCAGGAGGCTGAGTACTAAAGCCAGTAGTATGAGTACTACTACCAGATGTCGCGATCGCCTAAATTTAAATTTCATAATCTACTAAACTTCTGTATGAATTCCATAGGAGCGAGAAAGCTTAGATTTCAGGATGTTTATTTGTGCGATTTTTGGCGCTCCCCCAACGAGGGAAAAAGGCGGGTGTATTCTCGGCATAGCGTCGGTACTCATCACCAAATTCTGCAAGTGCATCACGCTCCTCCTGGCGTGCCAGCCGTGTATACATCCACACCAGTACCGGGAACATTAACAACGTCAAGATTGTCGGCCACTGAAGCAGGAATCCGAACATGATGATAATAAAAGCTACATATTGGGGATGACGAATTGTTGCGTAAGGTCCAGAAGTCGCTAGCGTGTGACTGCGTTGGGCTTTGTAAAGGACTTCCCAGGCAGAGCCAAGATAGATGAGTCCACCGAAAATGAATATATTACTCAGGATGTGGAGTAAGTTGAAATGTGGGTTGCCTTTCATACCAAGTATTGTCCACCAAAGATGTCCGGCATCATGAGAAAAAATATCTAGTTGTGGAAAGCGAGTTTGTAGCCAACCTGATAGTAAGTAAAGGGTCAATGGAAACCCATACATTTCCGTAAATAACGCGACAATAAAGGCTGAGAAAGCACCAAATGAACGCCAATCACGAGGACTTTTTGGCTTTGTGAAGCTGAAGGCAAAAATGATGAATATCAGTGAATTGATAATTACTAAAGACCAAAGACCATAAGCAGGTATATCTTTCATAGTTAAATTTCCTTATCTTGTGGTGATATATCTAGTTATTTTGTGCCAATTGCCTTTATTGAGATTGGTTATTGCCTCCACCGCCTCCTCCATGTCCACCATGTCCACCATGCATAAATAAGTGCATAATTATACAAATTCCCAGAATTAAGAATAGCGGCGGAAGACCAACTATATGCGCCCAATGTTCTGCGATGAGAAAGAAGGCTATGATGGCGATAAAGACAAACAATGCGATTTTTACAACTGATATTCTTGTGCTAGATTGATGATTGTGTTGGTGGGTCATGTTTTCTTAACTTGTAGTAATTGAAATTCTCTACTTGTGTATCTCTACAGCGAAATCAGCTTTTTAGCTGGTGGTAACATTAAGGGTGGATTATTTGCTACTGGCTTTTTTCTAAAAAACGTAATTGAGATAGGAAAAGACATCAAAATAAAGACCAGTGGTATGGCGTAAAGAATCATAGAAACTATAGGTGAGCGAGAAACAGCTACCAGTAAAAAAGCAGTAACAGTGAAGACAATAAATAGTGCCTGGTTTGCAGACAAGTTATTAAGTTGGAAGGAATAATGTCTATGTTGATGAATCATAAAAAACCTCCTTTTCTAGGATGATGTGCTAGATAACTTAAACCCCTTCAACAGGGACGAATTGACAATTACTGATAGAGAACTCAAAGCCATAGCAGCAGCGGCAATAATCGGACTTAAGTAACCGAAAGCTGCAATAGGAAGCCCTATCGTGTTGTAAATAAAAGCCCAGAACAGATTTTGTTTAATCTTGATCATGGTGGCGCGAGACAAGCGGATAGCTTTTACTACATCGCGCACATCGTTTTTCACCAAAATGATGCCTCCTGTTTCTTTCGCGACATCGGCACCGGAGCCGATCGCGATACCAATATCAGCAGTTGCCAGTGCGGGTGCATCATTTACTCCATCGCCCACCATTGCCACTGCTTCGCCGCGCTGCTGAATTTCTTTGACAACTTGGGCTTTATCACCTGGCAAAACTTCAGCAATTACCCTATCGATTCCCACTTGACGAGCGATCGCTTCAGCAGTACGCTGGTTATCCCCAGTCAGCAAGACTACCTTCACTTTCTCTTTACGTAAGGCTGCAATTGCTTCCTTAGCTTCTGGCTTCAACGTATCAGCTACTGCAACTATCCCCATCAATAGACCATTGCAACCAACCAACATGGCCGTCTTGCCGTCTGATTCCAATTGAGTCAATAAGCGTTCAACTTCAGGGCTGACGGCATAGCCTTGTTGTTGGAATAACCGACGATTTCCCAGTAAGATGCGATCGCTGTTCACCTCTCCTCGAATACCATGTCCGGGAATTGCTTCAAAATCATTGACTTTGGGAATGTCTAGCATTTGGTGTTTGGCTGCCCGTACAATTGCTTCACCCAAAGGATGCTCAGAACCCGCTTCTACAGCAGCGGCTAGCCGGAGAATTTCATCTTCTGGACGATCTGTCAAAGCAACAATATCCGTAACACTGGGTTCTCCGCGTGTCAATGTTCCAGTTTTATCAAAAACAACTGTAGAGAGTTTCTCAGCGCGTTCCAAAACCTCACCACCTCGGATCAAGATCCCGTTTTCTGCACCTTTACCCACACCCACCATTAAGGCAGCTGGTGTAGCGACTCCCAAGGCACAAGGACAGGAAATGATGAGTACCGCAATAAATGCCAGCAACGCTTGGGGAAAATTACCAACCAGCAACCAGCCAATAAAGGCAATCATTGCTATCAACACCACAGCAGGGACAAAATAACCAGTCACTTTATCAGCAAGTCGTTGAACTTGAGCGCTGCTACCTTGAGCTTCTTCAACAAACTTGATAATTTGAGCCAGTGCCGTTTCTGCTCCCACGCGAGTAGCCTGAAAGCGGAAAAGTCCTGTTTTGTTTAAGGTTCCGCCAATCACTTCCGCCCCTGGTCTTTTTTCTACGGGTATAGACTCCCCAGTCAACATTGACTCGTCTATAGAAGAAGACCCTTCCAGGACAACTCCATCTGTTGGTACTTTCTCACCTGGACGCACCACAACGGTTTCACCCACCATCACACTCTCTGCTGGAATTTCTATCTCCATCCCATCTCGGATAACTCTTGCGGTAGCAGGTTTTAGATCCAAGAGTTTGCGGACAGCAGCCGATGAATTCTTCTTGATGATTTCTTCCATGTACTTGCCTAGCAAGACAAAGGCAATAATGATAGCGGATACCTCAAAGTAGACATCACGCTCTTCGACTCGAACAGGCAACAAGTTAGGAAAGAAGACGACTACTACGCTGTAAATGTAAGCTACAGTGGTTCCTAGAGCTATTAGGAAATCCATATTAATGTGGCGGGTGCGGATAGCATTCCACGAACCTAGATAAAATGACCACCCACCAATGAACTGTATTGGTGTAGTCAAAAGAAATAGCCATACGCCCCACGTGAACCAAGGTAGGGCTGGGATGGGAACCCAAGTTACAAGGGTGACACCTGCCGCTAGTCCCAGAAAAGCCGCAGCCCTGAGAATTGCCAAAAGCAACACCCCCGTCAACGCAAGGGTGACGCGGTTCCGCATAGATTTGAGTTCTCTTTCAGGATCTAAAAACGTGTTTAGGCAAGTCTGGCTGCAAAAGTAGTAAGTGCATCCGCTTCGTTCTGTCTTCAGCGATGTGGCTTTAGGCACTACCATACCGCAGATGGGGTCTTTCGCCATCTCTCCCGGATTTGCTGCTACCGTGCTTGCATGTGTATGTCCGTGATGTGTATGCTTGTTGGTTCTTGTCATCTTTCTCCAAATTCCTGTTTAGAGTTTTGAGTTTTACAGGTGCCTCTGCTTACCCTTCGTTGTCGAAGACATTAAGTTGAATTTATTTGTTATTTATTTCTGTAGTAAAAGTTCACTCGGCTTGTGATGATTCAAAGGTGCGCTGGCAAACGGCACTGCAAAAATAATAGGTCTGTCCGTTTCGTTCTGATTTTAGTGCTGTAGCTTTTTCCACTGTCATACCGCAGATAGGATCTACAGCAAGTTTGTCTTGCGTTTCTTGACCGACTTGATTGTGTCGCCATTTAAAAAGTTTTTCAAACATAATTTCAACTCCTTTTGGTTAAATAGCTCGTGAATTTGAAGAGATTTCTTGTTGATAAAGCTTTTTATGAAAAGTTATTAATTTCTCAAATGCATCCAGTTTGTAACTTCTTTAAAGTTTTCTTTATTTGGGGCTAATTTGAGTCAATTTTTATTCATCATAGGTTTGAATATACTAGATTGAAATTATTTTTACATTCTTTTTATAAATACATTTATACATAAATTTTAGAGAATAAAATTCGATATAATTTCACAATTTAGTATTTGTCAAATACTTTTTTTGAAAGTAATTCATACCATATGAGTATTAATAAATTTTTGTGTATGAATTCAGATGTATTTAAAAACTACTCTCCTGTTTGATAGCCGTTTTCATTAGCCATTTGACGAGCAAATTCTTTGACGATTTCAATAAAGGCTGGCAACATGGGGGACGATTTCTCTCTTTGCCAGGCGATCGCCAACTCAAGCTCCGCAGTGGGGGGTTGTAACCTCCGATAAACTACTCCTGATTTCTGTAAATGCGTGACGGAAGCAGGTAATAAGGCAACGCCAAGCCCTGCTGCAACAAAGCCCAATATACTTTGCACCTCCGAAGTTTCTTGAGTGAGTCTTGGACTAAAACCAGCCTGATGACAAACTGCAATTACATGGTCATATAGGCCACACTTATGATGGCGTGGACAGATTATGAAGGTTTCGTCGTTAAGGTTTGCCATATTCAACTCTGATTGGTTAGAGAGATGATGTGTCTGTGGTAGAGCTACGACTAGTGGCTCTCGCAAGATGTTTTCAACCATGAGATTGCAAGCATTAGAGAGTGGCGGTACAACGAAGCCAATTTCAATGTGAGCATTATGTAGAGCTTGTACCTGATCGCCTGTGGTCATCTCGTATACAATTAGGTTTACTTTAGGAAACCGTTCTTTGAAGACCTTTACCGACAACGGCACGATGTCATAGGCAGAGGAACCCTCAAATCCGATAACAAGCCGACCTATCTCACCCCGACTGGCAAGCCGTGCCAGAACAATCCCTTCTTGAATCTGCGCTAGCACTCGACGGGCTTCCGCCAAATAAACTCGGCCTGGCTCTGTTAACTGAATCCGGCGCGTGGTGCGGTGAAAGAGTTTTACTCCCAACTCCTCTTCTAGATGACGAATTTGCCGAGTCAGCGGAGGTTGAGCAATGTGGAGTCGTTCAGCTGCCCGCCCAAAGTTCAGCTCTTCCGCCACAGCTATAAAGTAATGCAAGTGTCGAAGCTCGATGTTCACAATTGTGGCTCCAAATTTTCTAGAGCTTGTGAGTACACCCTGTTTTGCTCTGTATCAGAAGTTCAAGCTTTTATCCATACTCAATGCCGTGCTGACATAATCGCTCATATTCTTGTAACTGGCGGTTGATATCCAGTTTTCTGGCGTAATGTTGCGACCCTTAGCACAAGCCTCACAAACCCAGATAGGCACATTTGCAGATAACAGCGCTTCTACTACAGCTTTCATCGGTGGCATATTTAGCCCCTGAATTTTGTCGTAAACATTTTTATTGGCTATAGTTACACCTTCACCCTGGAGCCACACTATTACTTCATGACCTTCATCGACTGCAACTTTTGCTGCCAACATCCCTAGAGTGGCAAGGGTTGGGTCATTTGTACCAGAACTTACAGAAACAATCACTTTCATTGGAACCTTCCTTGCTGCTATTTTGCAATGCAGCATTATTATTCTGCTGTTCTTCCAAGAGGATGGAGGTAGGGGTCTTGGTGTTTTGACGGCTGCAAAGCTTGAGGTTGTATACTATTCACAACAAGCAATCCAGCAATCATCCCAAGACTTACAGCCAATAAAATTAACATCAACCTTTTCAAACTCATTGTTGACTTTGTGTAGGAGTAGGCTGATACCAAGCCTGATACCATTGCTGCATCTGTGCGATTTCAGCAGTTTGAGTCTTAATGATGGATTGAGCTAAGTTGCGAATTTCTGGCTTGGTAGCGCTGTTAAGTGCCATCTGCGACATCATCACTCCCATTTGGTTATGGTGAATCATTTGACGAATAAATTCACGGTCGAAGTCAGAGGTATTCTTCAAGTCTTCCAAATGCATTTCCATGCCCATCATGTTCTGCTTCCCGGACATCCTCATCATTCCCTGGTTGTCTTGACCCATACCCTGCTGCATTCTCATCATTCCCATGCCAGCCATTGCATTAGCAGGTACTTCTGTGCCGTACCATGCCTTATACCAAGTTCGCATTTGTTGAATTTCGCGGCTTCGGTCTTTTTTAATTGTTTCAGCCAGTTTTTTGATTTCAGGCCGTTTAGTACGGGTTAAAGCCAGATCCGCCATTTTCACAGTTTCTTCATGGTGGGGAACCATCATTTCGATGAAATGCCGATCCACTTGAGTCATCATTCCTCGTTGGGAAGGAGTTGCTTGAGCAGATGGGTGATGAGTATTATGTTCTGAATTTGGAGACTGAGCTTGCGTTTTATTTGTAATTAATAGTCCTGCAAGAACACTACTAGTCAATAAGCCTGTGAGACTATAAATTAGAATTCTATTTTTCATAACATCACCTCTTTTATCGACTGAATATTTTGTTTATATAATTGAAGTTAACTGTAAAATGTGAGGAAGTTGTGAGGGTCAATTTTTTATTTATCTCTAAACAAACACTATTTTTGTTCTTAATTATTCTCATCGTTTATGCTGAAGCAGTTCTACACAGCACAGCTATAAAATAGTAGAAAAATGAGGTTGTATTATATAATAAAATTTGTTACCGAATCAATCCAGAAAACTTTTCATTTCAGCAGCTATAACTAGGCACACAAAAGAACTATTCACATCTTTTTGCTCAGATGTGATTAACTGGGACAAATCAAATGCAAGCAGTAATCAGTATTAGCTAATTATTAAAAAGGTTTCTAATGCTAACACTATCTGTCTAAAACAGAGACTTGACATGAACTTATTACCTTCTAGATAATGATAGAAAGCAATGTTTTAAATCAGCCACGATTGACATCTTTTATCTAAACTAATTATTCTCTTCAATGCTAAAATTTACTTTTGTTTTTTACCTTTTTCTAGTTATTAATCAACTCCTTCTTAATTTCAATTTTCAACTCTCTACTCAGATGGAGGGTCAAGGTACAGCAACAAAACTTTACTTATCATAGTTTACCTGTTTTGAGTTACTCCTTTAACAGCAGCCTATTCTTTTAGCTTTTCATCTAGAAATGAAATCAAGATGAAATATCTTTCTAGATATAAATTTGTTTACAATGTCATGGCTTGCTGAACCACGAGAAAAATATCTGCGATCGTCAAATCTAAGCTAGCCGCACTCGACGCAAGGTTATGGCATTTGAGGAGTTTAGCCACTTCACGAACTTCTAGTTCGTGGATTCAGGCAAAGGTCACGTTAACTTTTCGCGCTTTATCGCTATCTGGTTAACGCTTTTGCCTTTTAGATCGAACTGCTCCGAGGGTAAATGAGATAACCTACTTTCAGACGCGCTTACTTGTTTGCAGTTTGTTTGATATTGCTGCCATGCCGATCTTAAGGTTGACTCCAACCTCGGATACTCACATTGAGCATCCTGCAATGACAACTGATCCTAATTAATGTATCTAGCCAGATACGCACTCCAGATGTCCCTGTTCATCACAAGCCCAGTAACATCTTTATGAACTCTTTGGGATAATGATTTTTTGATACGGCTACCGTCTAAATGAGTGTGAGAGAGTGCAGTTTTCTGGGTAGAAAAAGCTATGAATTGTCCACCAGCATTCTCAGCTTTGCGTTTCAATTCACTTTGTACGAAGCCAGGGGACTTAGCAGAAATCGCTTTACCATAGCGTTTCTGCCATCCCTTGACTGAAACTTTCTCAGTTTTAATTATGTTTCCATGTCTGAAAATCTCATTGACTACTTTGCGATTTTGAGACTGAGCATAAGCGGTTTTACACCTTTCTAATTCACGCTTCTTTTGAGCAACCTTTTTATAGGTATTAGACTTGTTCCACTTACAACTACCTTTTTTAACTTTTCCTTGTTTCGTAACTGTTTTACGTCCCTTTTTAGCTAAAAAATCCGGTTCATAATTGTCAGGATTATTAGCTTTTTGAGAACGCTGCATTTTTCTTTGCAGTCTTTTTATTTCGTTCTGGAAACTAGGAACTTTATCGGCAAAAGGTAGTAAGCCTGCTTGATTGTCTCCTACAAAAGCAATATTGGAGATATTTAAGTCTAAACCAACAACACCATCGGAAACATAATTTTGTGGCTTTTGGTATGGAACACCTTTATTGATTAACTGGACAAACCATCGACGTTTACCATTAATCTCCTTCCATAGCAGGCGAACATACTTGATTGGAGAACTCAAGCTATGCTCTATCACTTTGTTAGATTTATCAATTATTGGTTCAAGAGCAATCTTGCCCCAAATTAACTGATTATTTTTCCATCGCAAGCCTTGTTTGTTAGTTTTACCTTCTACAGATTTAAATCTTGTAGGAGTTTTAAACCTAACTTTTTTAGCTAATCTAAATAAAACTTTTTCGCTAGCTCTAAAAGCACGAGTAGCTATTGTTTGTTGAGTATTTGAATCTACTTTTTCAGCAATCCATCTTGATTTATTGCTCACATTAGTGGCGTAAGCTTGTAGGTCATAATCTGAATATCTATATCTTTTTCTAGCTTCAGAGAACATAGTAGAGCGTTGTTTATTCTGCTCTCTAGGTATCTTTTTAGCTGCTTGATAAATTTCAGATTTCTTGACCAACTCCATCCTAATCATTGCTTCATTTAAACAGGCGTTATATAGCTGTCTACTAGCTTGAAAGCGGGACAACAATTCTGATTCTTGCTTGCTGTTAACTATCAATGGAATGGTTGTAACAAAAGATGGAGTTTTGCTTTTAGCCACTACGTTAATCACCTCCTTGTTTTCTGAATAAAATTATTTTCTCATGAAACAAATATCATCTCAATACTTAATAACAATATTGACGGCAGATAAATCTGCTCGTGTCGCATTTCCGCCCCGATATAAATAACATTAGTAGCTCAATTCATTTAATTTCTTGAGCTACTAATTTCGGGGCTACCATGCTTCCGCTTTGCTTAGGTGTGTTGTCCCTCATGATTTGTTATTGTTGTGACTGCTGTAGTGTTTCATTGCCAAGAACCTCTGGGGTTAGGTAAACTATTGGTTGCTCTTATTCTCTATGTAAAAGCCTGCGTTGCATGATAGTGATATGATTTTGCCTTTGGGAAAAACCTGCTCAAATCAGCAAGTGCCTTACTCAAATCTACTCACGCTTTGACACTGATTTTGGCTTGCAGCGAGTGTGGGTATTTATACAAAAAACCCTTATTGTAAACGAATCAAACCCATCAAACCGTATGCTTTAGCAGATATGAGTAACTTTCATGAAACCCAATTTAAACGAGATTTTGAGCTTCCAGCTACTATTTCATACCCAAAATCAGCAACGCTTAAAAGCTTCTTACGGCATTCTTTAACAGGAAGCAGTTACTGATTAAAACTAAATCGACCGTTTACCTTTTCACCTCCAACATCCGCAGTAACTTTTACTTGATACTGACCAGTAGCTTTTTCAGAAAGTGCAGCCGTGTAGTGTTTGCCACTGGCATCATAAGTGAGAGGGATTGTTTTCTGCTTACCATCGGGCAGCTGAACTTCAGCCGTCACTTTAGCGTTAGGAACTGCTTCATGATTGTCGCCTTTTTGCAAATATAAATCCATGTGAGTTCCATTAGCCTCTTTCTCAGGCACAAACTCCAAGTGGTAAGCTCCTGTCTCCACAACTTGACCACCTTTAGATACACTATGTTCGTTATTAGTTTTGGCAGTAGGTGAAGCTGAAGTAACTGGAGACTCAGTAATTGAGGTAGAAGCAGCAGAACTGTTTTCTGTATCAGCCGTTTGATTGCTGTTACTACAAGCCCCCAAAAAAAGCAATCCTACACTTCCTAAAACAATCAAACTCGATTTAAATGATTTCATTAGCTGCTAGATTTTAAGGATAATATAGTGATGTTTGCGGTCAGAGATATTATCTAGTTTGCCAAGAGAATATGAAATTTGGATGAAATGTATCATCTAGCTAAGATTTATTCAGTAATTAAGTCAGCAAATATACATAATTACCTGGTGGCAAAAACTAAGGTATCGTGATAAAAAGTTTTGGACTGGGTTTTAGTGAAGACAGCAACTGAAGGTAAGGGGAAATATGGTGTGTAATTCCGCCATTTACAAATGTGAAGCAAACCAAGCTATTCCCAACCTGGCTACTCACTCATATTCAGTAATCATTTAATCTGCTAATTAGGGAACAACTATGAATACCATCTCTATTGTTGGGCAACGGGCAAAACAAGTAACTCTGTCAGTACCTGGCCAAGCAAGCCTACTGACTGGTCTGGTTATGCTCATCCTCTGGACTGTCTATTTTAGCCCCTACCCCCCAGTACATGACACATTCCATAAATTGCGCCACGGCACTGAATCAGTAGCGTGTCACTAAAGATAGCGATCGCATAAATACTATAGTGGTGGGCGATACTCACCCTATTCCCTGGTGCAATAAACTCCGTAATCAAATAATTTAATGAAAAAACGGAATACAGGCTTACTTTTCGCTGCTATTAGTGTAGTCAGTTTGACAAACTGGTTTTTGCCATCACCGTCAGTTGCATCCTCGCCTACAGTACAACTAAAAACCGAACCATCACTAGATAAAGTTTTACCATCATCTGAGCCTGTCAAACTGACTCTTCAAGTAGTTGATCCTCAAAGACAACCCCTTTCTAACACCAACTTGCAACTAAAATTGTTAACACCTGCACCGACTCCTTGGCTAACTTCCGATTTCCCAATTGTGGAAGGAACAAAGTTACTGGAGTTCAATGCCACTGCCCCTTCTGGCAAGTTGCAGTTTGAGCAAGTAATACCTATTCGTGGCACCTATCAATTGCAAGCCAAGGTGACGCCAAAGGTTGTGGGTGCTTTTAAGCCATTTGAGCAAACCCTGACATTTTCTGTCCCAGAGAAACCTGTGAAATATCGGAATGTAGCGATTTTAGCTGCTATTTTGCTACTAGCAGGATTTGGTGGTGGTTGGGTTATTGGTGGCAGACAAACTGTAGAACCAGGTGAAATTGCCCCACAACGAGTGCGCGTGCTGCTGAGTGGAGCAACAATAGCTGCTATTGCAGCCTTATTGATAGTCAATATTAGCGCAGAAAGAGCATCAACTCACGCTCACTCCGCACATAGCCACGCCACTACACCAGCTATCCAAAAGTCTGGAGGTTTGGAAGTTCGCTTGTCTGGCGATACTAATGCAACTGTTGGACAAACTGCAACCCAGACAGTGCAAGTAACCGACGCTGTAACCCGAAAGCCAGTAAATGATGTGACGCTAAATATTCAGGCGATCGCCCTGGAAGACAATGAACTGATGTTTGCTTACAAAACTACTCCTAATGATCAGGGTAAGTTCACTTGGCAAGAACAGTTTTTTGATGGCGTACCGCACCAAGTAGTTGTGGAAGTTTCACCACAAGCAAGCGCTGCACGACAATTTCAACCATTTAAAGTAGCACAATTCGTGGAAGTTGAAGGAATTGAGCCTCCCCTTTCTAGACGCTTTATTAGCTTAGGTTATTTCACCGGAATTTTTGTTTTGGGACTAGCAGGAGGATTGGTATTACGCCGTCGTCGGAATGAGGTCGCATATCAAAGTGTTTGAATACATATTTTGGCGCGTGTTGACGCGGTTACTAAATCATAAATAAAAATAATTTAGTAATAAAAACACAAAACCATATAAATGTAAGTGCCACCCAATTCAAAAATGAAGGGTGGCTTTTGCTTTATTTAGCTAACACTAGACTTGTCGCTTAAGAATTTATTATTAAAGTCTTTTAACTCAAAGGTTGACCAACACCGACAGCTTGAAGTTGCTCCCGACTCGGTTTACCAGTCAGGACAAGTGTTCCATTGATGGCGATCGCAGGAACTGCATTTACTCCATACTGCTGGGCTTTTGAGCGCTCTTGTCCCAGGTTATAGACCAATATTTCACAACTTGAACAAGCGAGTTCTTGCACCATTTGCACTGTTTCACTGCACAGAGGACAGTCAGCTGTAAAAATCTCTATTTGACGTTTTGACATTTTGCTCATCAATAATTTTACTTCACTAATATTCTCAACCCTATAGTTTGCTATAGAGTCAACCCTACCTGAGTAAAATTTTTAAGCGAATTACTTGACTCTCTAGTTAACTAAAGAGTTTAGTATTGCTTTAACTGTTAAGGAACTGTTTGACCAACTAGATAATCAAGAAGCAGAAATGAGCATATCTACTCCCACAAAAACCTTATTAGGCGGAATTGTAACTGTAACGGTATTGCTATCATTCGCAACTCATCCTGCATTAGCAAACACTGCTAGCCAGACTGTAGAAGCAACCACATCTACAAACAAGACAAATTTAGCTAAAGAGCAGGCAAATCAAACAATAGCGCAAACATCACCAACACAACAGCCGACAAATGAGAAGGGATGTGCCTGCTGCAAATCCATGATGAGCAATATGCAGCAAATGAATCACAGCAATATGCAGAAGATAATGAATAATCAAAACAACCCGTCTAGATAGGAAGGGATATATTCTCACCGTTACTATTAACGGTGAGAGCTTTGTTTAAGTGAAAAAATATCATTTTTCAATAGATATATTCTTATCAGCAACTTGTTCAATTAGGCTACAAAGTTTCTGACTATAGGGGTCATCAAGAGGTTTATCTTCCCACTGCTCTCGATAGGTTTCTAGTTCAGCTTTAAGCGTTTGCATCTGATAGATTTGGTTCTCCAGATGAGCGATTTTCTGATTTAGTAAATCTCGCACAAGTGGACACGCAGGATTACCGCGATCGCGCACACCAAGCACTTGCTGAATTTCAGAAAGAGAAAACTGTAAGGATTGAGCTTTTTTGATAAATTTCACCCGCTTGATGGCATCAGAATCGTAATAGCGATAGCCACTTTCACTTCTGTGGACGGGTTCTAACAACCCTAATGTTTCGTAATAACGAATCGTTCCCACAGCAACATCAGTTTGTTGTGCCAACTCTCCGATTTTTAGAAGTTTATTGTGGGATGATGGTTCACAAGTATTTTTCATGGTAGTCACTATAAATTTTTTGCTGTCTACCAACTACAGCTTAAACTCTACAGTAGACTTTAGAGTCAAGGCTCTTTATTGCCTATCTCATCACCACGTCCATCATAGGTATTTCTTCTTCAAGAGAACGTTTGCCTGTACGAGTATGTTTCCCTATCCCCATTTATTTTGAGTATAAAAGCTTTATTTCCATGCAAATGTTCTTGACTCTATAGCAGACTATAGAGTCAAGAATGTATACATAACTATTTCCAAAAACTTTTAGAGAAATCTTACCTATGAGTCAGCCAGATACAAATAATCAATCTATAAAATGGATAGGAATTGCTATGGTAGTCTGCGCTATCCCCATAGCAGTTTCCTTATTTCTAGGTGGAGGTTTGGGGTTTTTGTTTGGTCGTTATAATCAGCAGCCCTCTAGCAACCAGTTAGGCAGCCAAGAAGCTCCTCAGCTTCGGTCTCAACCAACGGCTGTGAATGTATCTCTAAAAAAAGCGGTCAATTGGCAAACTAATAATCATGTTCATGGTTTGGCGGTAAATCGAGAGAATCCCACAGTTATCTATATTGCTAGCCACAATGGTCTGCTGCAACGTTCTGAAACTGGGGAGTGGTTCTGGATAGGAAAACAACGAGCTGACTACATGGGTTTCACCGCTGATCCAACTAACAGCGATCGCTTTTATGCTAGTGGACACCCTCATACGGGAGGTAATTTAGGATTCATCAAAAGTGAGAATCAAGGGCAAGATTGGAAACAAATTTCTATGCCTGGGGTAGACTTTCACGCTTTGGCAATATCTCCCAGTAACCCCAATGTTTTCTATGGATGGCCTGCTTCGGGAGCGCAAGGGCTGCATACTTCTACTGATGGTGGAAAAACTTGGACTAATCCCCGCATGAATGGGTTAGGGGGCGCTCCCTTTGACCTTGCAATTGATCCACAAAACCCTGACCATGTGTTTGCAGCTACTCGCACGGGTTTGTACGAGAGTACTAATGGTGGTAATGACTGGGCGCTAGTGCCAAATACACAGGAAGCTCCTGTTGTTAGTCTAGCTTTACTCAAAGATGGCAACAGTACTGTCATGTATGGGTATCGTTTTCTCAAATCAGCGCCTGGTGTTTATCGCAGTAATGATGGTGGTAAGACTTGGGAGAAGCTTTGGACGGAAACTGATGGAGTGGTTGTGAAACTAGCGATTGCTCCCCAAAACCCACAGATACTTTATGCAGTAAATGAGAACAACGTTGTTTTTCAATCGCAAGATAGCGGTAAAAACTGGAAACAATTGAGCTAAAGTCGCCTGATCGTTTCCTAGACTGTTCAACAATAAACACAAAACAAAATAACCCAACAATTCCGTAAAGTTTGCTGGAAGGTTGGGTTTGACAATTATTTATTTTGAATCACTTACGGCTAATTTGCTGTATGAGAGCTTGTGTTTGCTGATACCTAAGAGTATCTCCTTGCTGTTGAAACAGACTTGCTGCTTGCTGCAAATCAGCAACAGCGTTACGCTTATCTCCTAGAGCATATCGAGCAAGTCCTCTGTTGCCGTAAGCATCTGGCAGGTTAGGATTAATATTTAATGCCTGGTTAAAGTTTGAAATGGCTTGCTTATGATTTCCCTGTCTAATATTGGCTAGTCCAAGATTGTAGTAGCCATCCACAAACTGCGGATCTATTTTTAGTGTTTGGTTAAAGTCGGCGATCGCTGCTTGGATATTTCCCAGTTCCGCATAAGCAGTTCCCCGACCATTGTATGCATCTGCGTGTCTGGGATTCAGTCGTAAGGCTAGGTTATAATCTGCTAAAGCTGCTTGAAAGTTTCCTAATTGAGATTTTGCCAAACCCCGCAGACAATAACCTTCGTAATATCTGGGATTCAGCTTGACTACAGAGTTAAAATCTTCAATAGCTTCGTTGAAGTTCCCTTGTGCCAGCTTTTGCACCCCTTGATTGTAGTATTTCTGAAAATTCATCTGCCCCAAGCGAATTTGTGGTGGCTGTGCGTAAACAGCAGCAGGTATTCCACCCAATAAACTCGTGATTCCCAGAATAGCGATTGTTTTGTTGATGTACTTCATCGCTTTACTCCCCGTGGCTGCGGAATTCCATATATTAATTCTAGCTGTGAGCTCAAAGGGATAACTCTGCTATTGAAGAACAACTAAATAATATTTTCATTCCGCCAACTACTTGCTGAATATTACAACAGTTCCCACAATCAGCAAGCAAATTGCGATCGCATAATAAAAAATGGCCGCACCTGTGTCACCAATCAGGTTTTTGACAAATCTGACACTGCTTTTGTTCCGGTAAGGACTCGGTTTGTAATAAGTCAAAGCGATGGTGATCAAGCCTGCGGTGATTAGGGCAAAACCGCTAAGTAAGTGCATTATGTATTGGAGGTCACTTTCTGCCGCTTTGCCCTCACCAGTAGACCATGCTTGGGTGCAAATATCATCGCCATCACAAACAGCAGAGTTTGCAATACCACAATGCAACCTCCAGTTGCACCATCAATGTGATAGCTGATGTAAGTCCCCATGATGCTAGAAAATACTCCAGAAGCTATAGCAATGAGCATCATGTGGTCAAAGCGGTCTGTTAACAAATAAGCCGTTGCACCGGGTGTCACCAGCATCGCCACAACGAGAATAATCCCCACAGTCTGTAGTCCGGCGACAGCAGTTAAAGACAGTAACGATAGCAAAATATAGTAAAGTGTTCCTGTATTCAAGCCAATGGAACGCGCATGAGTGGGGTCAAAACAAAATAACAGTAGGTCTTTGCGTAGG
The DNA here is from genome assembly GCF_030381805.1 of Chlorogloeopsis sp. ULAP01. NCBI lineage: Bacteria > Bacillati > Cyanobacteriota > Cyanophyceae > Nostocales > Chlorogloeopsidaceae > Chlorogloeopsis > Chlorogloeopsis sp. ULAP01. Next base: position 217,968 of record NZ_JAUDRH010000012.1, on the reverse strand, counting down.
ATAGCGATCGCAACTAATGTAATCACGCTAATGATCGCCGTCTGAATAATGTCTGAGTCAGAAATACCGAGAACATTGCCAAACAGGATGTGTGTCAAGTCAACGGAACTTGGAGTTTTAGAAACTAGCACCAACCCCAAGGCAAAGAACCCTGTAAATACTAGTCCGATGACCGTGTCTTCCTTAATTCTCGTCTTCGCCTTGATAAAGCCAATGGCAATGACTGAACTGACTCCAAACACAAACGCACCAACGGCAAAGGGTATCTTGAGAACGTAAGCAATGACTACTCCAGGCATAACAGCGTGAGATACTGCATCCCCCATCAATGCCCAACCTTTGAGGGTCATGTAACAAGATAACACCGAACAAACCACCCCGACTAAGGCACTGATAAGAATTGCCTTGACCATGAATTCATGTTGCAAGGGTGCGGTAAACCACTGTAGCACTTCCATTACATTCCCTCCTGATTTTCACTCTTGAAGCGGCTTTTACTAAACGGTAAATCACCCAACGAACCACCAAAGGTACGAGAGAGGTTTTCTTCTGTGAAAACTTCGGAGGTATCGCCGTAGGCTAAAATGGTGCGGTTGATCAGGATGACTTGGTTGCAGAAGGTGGTAATTGATTCTAAGTCATGGGTAGAAATCAAAATTGTGTGACCTTGTTCTCGTAGTTCTAGTAATAGGTCAATCATGGTTTTTTCTGTTTTGATATCCACCCCTGTGAATGGTTCATCTAATAGTAAGACTGTTCCCTGTTGCGCCAAAGCACGCGCAAAAAAGGCACGTTTTTTCTGTCCTCCAGAAAGTTCCCCAATTTGGCGATCGCGCATTGACCATATCTGCACTCTCTCCAAACTCTCCCTCACCACCCTTTTATCTTTGGCAGAGGGAATCCTCAGTATATTCATATACCCATAGCGCCCCATCATTACTACATCGCGGACACTCACAGGGAAATTCCAGTCCACCTCTTCCGATTGCGGCACATACGCGACCAAGTTATTTTTTTGCACCATTGCGATCGGTAAGCCGTTAATTAGCACCCTACCCGTTGTCGGCTTTACAAACCCCATAATTGCCTTGAAAAGGGTCGATTTCCCAGCTCCATTCATCCCTACCAACCCACAAATAGAGCCAGTTTTGAGTTGCACAGAAGCACCATGCAATGCAACTTTACCGTGGTAGGCAACTGTCAGATTTCCTACATCAATACTGATAGGTTTCATAAGATTTACTAGTTATTGGTCATTAGTTAGTGGGTACAGACGCGATTAATCGCGTCTGTACATTAGTGGTTATTAGTTGGTAATTATTCCCCACTCCCCTCACTTCCCCAGATTCCCAAACTTCCCTCATCTCCCCATCTTTAATTCCCTTGTAAACCCTTAACTAAAGTTGTGACGTTATGTTCCAACAATTTGACATAAGTTGATGCAGGGCCATCAGGAGGAGAGAGGGAATCAACGTAGAAAACTCCAGCGAATTTTGCACCCGTTTCCTTGGCTACTTGACGTTGCGCTTTATCGCTCACCGTACTTTCACAGAAAATAGCAGGTATTTTATTTGTCTTGACCGTATTGATAACCTTTTCAATTTGTTTGGGAGTGGCTTGCTGCTCAGAGTTGACCGCCCACAGATAAACTTCTTTTAAACCATAATCGCGGGTGATGTAAGAAAAAGCCCCTTCACAACTAACCATGTACCGCTTGTCTTCTGGAACTACCGACACCTCTTTTTGCAGCTTCTGGTCAATATCTTTAATTTTCTGGCTGTATACCTTGGCATTTGCATTGTAGGTGTCTGCATTCGCCGCATCTAAATTGACCAATGCCTTACGAATATTCTCTACATAAATCAAGGCGTTTTGCGGCGACATCCAAGCATGAGGATTGGGTTTACCTTTGTAAGCATCCTCCGCAATCTCTACAGGTTGAACACCTGCACTCATAGTGACATGGGGAACCTTGGGGACATTATTGTAAAATTTCTCTGCCCACCGTTCTAAGTTCAAACCATTATCTAAAATCAGGTCAGCTTTTTGCGCCCTCACTAAATCGCTGGGTGTCGGTTCATAACCGTGAATTTCCGATCCTGGTTTGGTAAGGGATTCTACTATCGCCTTATCACCCGCTACATTTCGCGCCATATCAGCGATGACTGTAAACGTTGTCAGAATTACCTTTTTTTCTTTCGTTTTTTGGTTCGTGGTATTGGTTTCTCCTGGGGTTGGACTCGTCTGTGACAGCACAGCATTGGGGGGTGTGGAGTTACACCCACTCAGCCAAAGTCCAAACAGTACCCCAGATGTTACAACCAACTTCCGTGTGCAGTGCGGTCTTTGTACCAGGCGACTGTTGAAGCTAAATTTCATCTATATATTTTTCATAATCTTCTCATTTTTCCTCACTCTACTACAAAGGAGCTAAAAATGAAAGAAATATGAAAAACTTTACAATGAATGGTAGTAAGTACACCGTGCATTGTGTATCTGGAGCTATGCTTACGGTACTTGTTTGGTATTTTTGGAAAACTGGGATGAGCAAATCTGCAATGAACATCAACCTCTAGGCGCATACATAATCACCAGCACACCCAAAAGCACGATCCATACACCGAGCCAGTCAAAAAGGTTATCAAAATCGCACCGAACAGCACAAAGGTTGTCCGTCTAAAGCGTTGACTTATTGCACCAAAAGCGACTGCTGAAAGCGTTGCACCTATACCAAAGGCACCCATTACCCAACCATACTCCACATCTCCCAGTTTGAGCGTTCCCTTGACGTAACCGACAGTATTGACCAAAATCTGCGCTCCAGCAATAGATGCTACCAACTGCATGAATAATGCATAGCGGATATATGCATCAGTAAAGAGGCGAGTAGTACCGTCTCTAATATCTCGCCACGTTCTACCTCTGGTAGTTGACGGTTGTTGACTTTGTTCGACTCTTAATTGACCAGGTAGCGTAAAAATAAATACTGCCGCAATCAGGAAACTTAGAGCATCTAGAAAGAAAATTTGTCTTGCTCCAATTAATGCTGCCACGCTGCCAGCAATACCAGGGCCAAGCACCCCTAGTAATTGGTAGGTGGCACTGGAAAGAGCGATCGCTTGCAGGTAATCATTCTGACCAGTAACTAGAGGAATTGTAGCTTGATAAGTCGGTGTGAAAAAGGCATTAAAGACGTTGAGGGCAAATACAAGTGCATAAACTTGCCAAACCTGTGTCACAAAAGGCAACAGGCTAACTAGAACCATGCGTATACAGTGGGTTGTAATCAGTATCAGCTTGCGATCCAAACGGTCAGCTAAAGCACCTGCTAAGGGAGATAGCAAGACAAACGCAGTAATCCGCAACGTCAAAGCCAAGGCAAGTACAACTGCACTATTATCTCCAGCTAACTCAAAGGCGAGTAAAGCTAAACCTACCCAGGTGAGGGCATCTCCCAACAAATTGGTGGTTTGAGCTGCATAGAGCCGCGCAAAAATGGGATTTCTCAGGCTGCCAAAGAGATGAAATCTCCTGTTCATGTTCTTAAAGCTAGTTTTTTAGTGCTGTTTTTAAAGAGGGGATATTTCTGTATTGTTTATATATTAATATTTTCTATTATATCCCATAGGGGGGTATTTAATTTTCACCTGTCGATACCCAGGTCAGTTGTTTCCACTCTTTTGTTAAGGGCAAGCGAACGATAAAAGTACTACCTTTACCAACTTGGCTTTGCACCTGGATGCTGCCCTCGTGCGTCTGGGCAATTGCTTGAGCGATCGCCAATCCCAATCCAGATCCACCAGTACGACGCGAGCGATCGCTATTGACTCGATAAAAACGGTCAAAAATCGCTTCTTGCTCCTGTGGTGCAATCCCAATACCTGTATCTTGAACTTCAATTACGGCATCACTATTGCTGCGTTTGAGAATGACGGTTATATAACCATCAGCAGGCGTGTATTGAATAGCATTTGCAATTAAATTAGAAAGCAAACGTAAAAGTTGGTCTTCATCTCCCATCACATACAGAGGCTGATGGCACAAAACTGAGGATGTTAATTGCAAAGAAGCTGCACTCGCTAACGCTGAAAACTCTTCTATCAAATCATCAATCAAAACGTTGAGACAACAAGGTAGCCGTTCTATCGACAGAGTGTGCTGTTCCAATCGCGAAAGTAGCAGCAAATCTTGAACTAGTTCCGCCAGTCGATGACTCTGACGTTTAATCGATGCTAGAACATCTCGCGCTTCTTGTTCAGACAGGTGTGACTTATCGAGTATGGTTTCCACCGTTGCATGAATTGCTGCTAGGGGAGTACGCAATTCATGAGAGGCATCAGATGTGAACTGTTGCATTTGTTGATAAGACCTGTCAATTGGTTGCATCGCCAACCCTGCCAGCCACCAACTAGAACCACCAACTAGCAGTACCGTAATTGGTAATCCTAACGCCAAAACTAATTTCAAAGCTGCAAGGCGATTATCTAGTTCTTTGAGAGAGCGCCCTACTTGTATATAGCCCCATACCTGATCTTTAGTATGTAGTGGCAGGGACTTTTGATGGTAACGATTGCCTTGTGCGTCTTTGACTGCTTGCCACACATCTGTTCGCACAATTGGTGGTAATTCGTTGGGCTGAAAACCCGCTACAGCGATTAATCTTCCTGAAGCATCGATAAAACGAATGTAATATTGCTTATCTTTATAGACAGGACTAAAGATGCCGTGTTCAGCAAGGGTGCCTTGGCTGTGTTCAAAGATTTTTTGAGCAGGGCAGGTAGAGTTTATTTGACAAAGATTGGGTAAAACCTGTTGAAAAATCGGCTCTATGCGGCTGGGTTGTTTTAGTGTTGGTTCAATGACATCGTGCAGCGTGCTTGTTATAGACTCTAGTTCCCGGCTGATAGAAATCGAGTAAGCATCAATAATTACTTCATACACAGCAAAACCGCACAGGCTCAAAATTAGACCCATAGCCAGCGCATACCAGGTAGCCAATTGCCAACGGGTTTTATGAAAAAGTCGAATCTGCATTGCTAGGATTAAAACGATAACCCATACTAGGGACAGTTTCGATTAGACTATCACAACCAGATTCCGACAACTTGCGTCGTAAAAGTCTAATTTGAGCAGCTACTACATTACTAACGCGTTCTGCACTAAACGTATACAAATGATTCAGAAGTTGATCGCGAGTAACAAGTGTGTTGGGACGTTTCATGAAGTATTCTAGTAGGTGAAATTCCTTCTTTGTTAAAGAAATTACCCTTTTGTCCCCATTGGAATACTCGCAAGAAAATGTAAAATTACTGTAGTCTAGGATTAGACTACCAACTTGCAACTGTGGAGACTGAAAATGGGGAGAACGTCTCTGCAAAGCCCGCAACCGTGCCAGCAGTTCTGCCATGCCAAATGGCTTTACCAGATAGTCATCTGCTCCTGCATCTAGTCCGGCTACCTTATCTTTCATGCTATCTTTTGCTGTTAGCATCAGTACAGGTAAACAGTTACCACGAACTCGTAACCGCTTGCATAATTCTAAACCTGATATTCCTGGTAGTAACCAATCAAAGATTGCCAGTGTATATTCACTCCAATGAGATTCTAGACAAGTCCAAGCTTCATTACCATCCAAAATCCAGTCAACAATATATCTTTCCTGATTCAGTTTTCGCTGAATTGACGCACCCAAGTCTGTTTCATCCTCAACTAGCAGAACTTTCATAACAAGCCAATATAACTCAAAAATTTGTCCATTAACGTACACGCAGTTGAGCTATACCAACTGGTAATTCAGCATTAATACCAGCGAGAACAGCAGAAACTTTGTACATTTTGTCACCATTTGTTGGTGCTGTTTTTTTGACCTTATTCATATCTATAGTCAAAGTAGTTCCTGGTTCAACTTGTCCAACAAAAACTAATGTAGCTTTTTGACCACTAATAGAAATCTTAGCATCAACTTTTTTATCTAACTGGTCAGATACATCAATATCATCTCTAAGAATTATGTTACTTGGAGCTTGGATAATTAGTTGGGAAATAGCCTTGCTTTGTTGAGGAACTTCTATTTTTAAGGTATGTCTGAGAATTCTCCAGTGGCGAATACCTTGAGGAAATTCCATGAAGCCAATAACATGAGGAGACTTATCAGATTGTAGTGAGGGATTTGCATAAGTACTTGGAACTGAAACTACCATAGTCAAGATGAAAACAGCAGCGTATATTAGTGTTTTATCCATTTCATTCTCGTAACTACTTCACTATGTCAATCAATCATCAAAACATTTTTGGTAAATTGAAGTTACCTCTTAATAGCTTGACAAAGTGAGATGAAAATTGGATGAAATTTTAGCCAGTTAAAGAAATTTTTTCAAAAATAAAAATAAATAAGTAGTATTTAATAGAGCCATAAAGTTTTCGTAAACTCATATTTTTTTATAGTCTGGCTCTACATTCAAAGCTCTTTCTAACTTCATTTCAGATGACAACGATATTGGTAAACTCAGATCTTGCACCTCACCGAATAAATCCGCAAAAGGTAAATAAAGAGGGCAAAATATAACAGTGGAAGAAGAACGCCGCTTCAGTACAAAAGAGTTAATAATAAAACTAAAATCAAGCGCAATAATACATAGATAGCTTCAAAAACTACAAGATGCTGGGATGACGCATTCTGCCTCAACAAGAGTGCGATCGCACTTTGATTTGCTTGGTTGGTTCAAAACATGAGAGAAAGGGCGTGAAATGTATTCGTAAGTTAGCAAGACAATGCTTGCCCACGCCCAAGAACTAGTTTATAGCTTGAAAGAATTGATGCCTACCCAATATCAAAAAGATAATCTTGATGCCATGCTGGGATTATTTTTGGAGGCGAAAGGGAACCCCTTACCCGAACACTCTCAAGCCAAATCTGCGAGTGCATTGAGTCGTTTTTTAAATATCAATCCTTGGTCAACAAGGGAGATGATTCGTGTAGTTCGTACCCACACATTGCAAACAGTTTTAAAAATGTTATTGTCATCTAGTAAAGGACGTAAACCTTTTTTACAGGTCATTGTTGACCTAACTACTCTAGAAAAACGTGGTAAATTTAAATGCTTTGAGAATTTGATAAAAGTCTATAACGGCAAGCGAGGTTTACATTTAGTTGTAGTTTACTTAGTTGTAGGAAAGTGGCGTATTCCGTGGAGTTTTCGGGTTTGGAGAGGTAAAGGAACTCCATCTCCAGCTACTCTTGGGCTGAAAGAGCGTTAAACGTTTACCGCAATCTTTAACTCAACGCTTCCAGACAATTATTTTAGCTGATACAGCCTTTGGCAGCGTAGAATTCCTTGAGGGTGTGCGTCGTCTGAAATATCATGTTGTTACAGGTGTAGCTATTAGCCGTAAATTAGCAGACGGTAGACTTTTAAGACGTTTACATAAACAAGGGCAACAGGTTTATTTATTTGGTTTAAAGTTTCCTGTTACTGTTTCTTGGTATTACTTAAAACGCGATAATGGCAAACTAGAAAAACGCTTTGTCTTATCTACTCGACCTATTAAAGCTTCTACCCTTAAGTGGTGGGGTAAGCGCCGATGGTGAGCCAGCGCGGTGGACGGGTTCCCCGGCATAAAGCGACTGGCGTAGACGCCGAAGGCGGCTTCTCGAAGAGTACCCGAAGGGCAGCCTTGTTGGATGGTTTAAAACCGCAAAGCATCGTTTCGGTTTGCATCGCTTTGGGCAAGGAACTTTGCTGGGTATGTATCGCTGGCTGATTCTTTCTCTGACTGCTTACCTGATTGCTCATTGGACTTATCTGCATATTCAGCCTGAATCACCACCTGATTGGGGGCAAGCTGCACAAACAGCAAGAGAATCTATTTTCCCCGAAATAGTTGTGTCTCTTATTTTACATAATGTTGAACGTCTAACTTCCCTTGCACGTAGTTGTGGTTTTGACATTCAGATTTCCAGGTGCAAGATTTGAGTAAACACTTAAAGAAGCAAAGTACTTGTACTGATATTTTTCCATACATTTAACTAACTATATACTCTCGTAGATTTGTTTGACAACGACGGAGGTAACTGAGTGCTTGTTGTTCTATGTAACGAACTCTCCTCTGACTAATGTTCAACCGTTTAGCCACCTGCGCTAATGTGAGTTCGCAACCATCTTCCAAGCCATAGCGCAGAATTAGGACTTTTTGCTGCTGTGGAGTTAATTTTGTCAGTGAGATATGGATATCTTGACGCATAAAATCTTGAGTTATGTAGGCTTCAAGCGAGGCTTCTGGAACTTCTGTTAAAAGTTCCTGCAATTCTGTGTCCTTATTATCGCCCACTTGTTTATCTAACGAGATAGGTTGACGACAGATCATCAAAAGTTCGCGGATTTGGGCAGGGTTTAATTTCATTTTTTCTGCAATTTCAGACACACTGGGACTGCGCCTCAATTTCTGGGATAATTCTCTTTGCACTCTTTTAAGTTTATTCAATTTTTCAGTAATATGAATTGGCAGTCTAATAGTTCGTCCTTGCTGAGATATTGCTCGTGTAATTGCCTGACTAATCCACCAATAAGCATAGGTAGAAAATTTGTAGCCACGTGTGGGATCAAATTTTTCTACACCACGTTCTAAACCTAATGAACCTTCCTGAATCAAATCCATAAACTCTAAATTTCGTCTCTGATATTTTTTAGCGATAGAAACCACTAAACGCAGATTTGCTACAATCATTTTTTGCTTTGTCTGTACGCCTTGCTGAAATATTTCCTTCACTTTCGTTTCACTAAACTGTAAATATTCAGCTAATTCTTTTTGGGTTGGTTCGTGGTTGAGTTGTTTCTTCAAAGTTTCCTTTTTCTCCTGTAATGCAATCATCTGCTGTACCTGTTTGCTATACAAAATCTCTTCCTCATGAGTCAACAATGGTACACGAACTATATCTCGCAGATAACTCCGAACTATATCTGTGGTAAATTTAGTATTTGAAGTTGTTGTGCTGGTGTCGGAAGCTGACATGATTTTAGTATTTATTGACCAAAAAATTTAGACGTAGGTTGAAGTTAAACTTAATTACAAATTAAAATAATTGTAAGCTAATAGCTTTTTTGTGAATTTTTATTTCTTTAACTATTTACTATGATATTTGTTTATTTGAATTTTCGATATGGGTTTATAATAATTCCTAATAAACTAAAGTACAGATTTGCTTAATACAAACATTTAATTTTCTAACAATTAGAAGAAATAAAAAAACTCAATATAAACCTTGCATGAAAAAGTAGTATGAGGAAAAATCAATCTTTGTAATTACTTACTTAAATTGATTAACTTAGTAGTTTACAAGGATATAAGGATATATTGAGTAACTAGTATCTTATATTGACAGATAAAGATGAAATTAGGATGAAATTTCAACTATGTGCGAGCGGACATAATAATAAACTCTGCCAGTGTCCCATCCGCAAAATTTCCTAATGCGGGTAATCCTGCAAATTCCAGAACAGTTAGGAACTCATTCACACCTCAACTTGCCGAATAACATAAGGAATTAACCCAAACCTAAAGAGGGTAGAAAAGTTGAGCAACCTTCTTCAGATATAAAGGTTAGGAGCGATTTACCCCGCCAGTCCTTTTTTCCTTCTCGTCTTTGCTAATAGACGAGGTATCCTCCGTCTACAGGTTAAGTCTTCGCTTCTTTCAGATGCTCGGAGACTTCTTGGTAAAGGCTCATAACATGATTGTCTGCCAAACTATAATATATATTCCGACCTTCACGATGGTATTTAACCAACCGTTGCGATCGCAGAATTCGCAGTTGGTGCGATACCGCAGACTCACCCATCTTTACGGCTGCGGCTAAATCACAAACACACAATTCTCGATTTACTAAAGCAGACATCAATCGCAAACGATTTGGATCGGCTAATGCATTAAAAAACTCTGACATCTGTTGTGCTTTTTCAACAGAAATAATTTCTGGTTGCACCTGGCGCACCCGATCGAGATGAACCAGATAAGCATCACAACTGGGCGCGTCTTCAGAGTGAAGAGACTTCGCTTTGGGCAATGTTAGTTTTTTCATAAGTAGAGATAGTGTTGAGAGCAGAGGATGAATTCAAGATAGACAGAATAATAATCATTCTAACATCTGAATATATATTCAGATATTGAGATAACTGTGTTAAACTTCAAAGAAGTTCTTCTTCAGCTACTTACTGAAACGGCTATGGCTCAAACTCCATCTATCAAAACTCAGCAGATGCAGGTCGGTGGCATGGACTGTGCAAGCTGCGCATTGAAGATTGAAGCAGCCCTGGGAAGATTAGCAGGCGTGGTTGAGGTATCTGTAAGTGCAGTAACTGAACGCTTGATGGTTTCCTATGACCCGCAACAAGTAACTGAGGCAGAAATAAAAAATCAAGTGGTGAGTTTGGGATATACCGTAGCAGTTGAGCGATCCGCATCAAACCAAACGATGGATGTCATGGTGGGAGGCATGGATTGTCCCTCCTGTGTAGACAAGATTTCGACATCCCTCAAAAAATTGTCAGGTGTAACAGAAGCATCCGTAAATTTTAGTACTGGCAAGTTGCGAGTGTCCTACGATCCGCAGCAGGTGAATGAGGCAACCCTTCGCGATCGCATCACCGCTTTAGGCTATACCGTTATCAGTCCCACTCCAAAGCTGACAGACGACGAAGACCACGACCACAATCGCGGGCATAGTCATGGCACAGGCGAGTTTAATTTGAGGGCAGAACTCCTTCCAGTGCTTTTAGTTGTGGCTCTTTTTGCAGTAGGAATGATTTTTGAGGAACCCTTGCATAACACGCCTTATAGGCTAGGTGAATATGCAGTTTTCATTCCTGCCTACCTGCTAAGTGGCTGGACTGTATTGAAGACGGCTGGACGCAATGTTCTTAGAGGGCAGGTGTTTGACGAAAACTTTCTGATGACCATTGCAACTGTGGGGGCGATCGCCATTCACCAACTTCCTGAAGCCGTCGCTGTCATGCTGTTCTATCGGGTTGGAGAACTATTTCAGGAATATTCTGTCAGGCGATCGCGCCGTTCTATCAAAGCCTTACTAGAAGTTCGCCCTGACACTGCCAATCTCAAAGTTAATGGTTCAGTAAAAGCTGTTTCACCAGAAGCGGTTAGGGTGGGAGATATCATTCTGGTGAAACCAGGAGAAAAAATTCCTCTAGATGGTGAGGTTCTGGAGGGCTATTCTCAGGTTGATACCTCAGCCTTGACAGGAGAATCTGTTCCACGCACGGTAAAGGTTGGAGAAACCGTTTTAGCAGGCATGATTAACAAGACGGGGGTGCTGACCGTTCGAGTCACGAAACTGTTTGGAGAATCGTCGATCGCCAAAATTCTTGATCTAGTCGAAAATGCTACCAACAGGAAAGCAGCGACGGAAAAATTCATCACTCGGTTTGCCCGCTACTATACGCCGATTGTCGTCATTATGTCGCTGACAGTTGCTCTGTTGCCCCCCTTATTTATTGTCGGTGCAACTCATGAAGAATGGGTTTATCGTGCCCTAATCTTACTTGTCATTTCCTGCCCTTGTGGGTTAGTGATCAGTATTCCACTGGGTTACTTTGGAGGCGTTGGTGGGGCTGCTAAACGAGGCATTCTCGTCAAAGGTTCAGCGTTTCTCGATGCCCTCACCGCCGTTAAAACCGTTGTTTTTGATAAAACCGGAACACTGACCAAGGGCGTGTTCAAAGTCACGCAAATTGTGACTCAAAATGGTTTTTCAGAGTCAGAATTGCTATCCCTGGCAGCAAAAGCCGAAGCTCATTCTAGCCATCCCGTTGCACAATCTATCCGAGAGGCATACGGTCAACCAGTTGATGATGCAGATGTGACCGATTACGAAGAAATTGCGGGTCATGGCATCCGGGCTAAAGTGAATAATCAAACGGTGCTGGCAGGGAACGATCGCCTCCTGCATCGAGAAAACATTGACCATGATACCTGCAATGTAGAAGGTACTGTTGTTCATCTTGCTGTAGATCAACGTTATGCAGGCTACATTCTAATTGCCGATGAAATCAAAGAAGATGCGGCTCAAGCTATTCGAGATCTCAAGCATGTTGGAGTTGAGCAAACGGTTATGCTTACGGGTGATAACAAGGTGGTTGCTCAGGGTGTAGCCAATCAATTAGGTTTAGATTCCTATGTGGCTGAATTGTTACCAGAAGGCAAAGTCGAAGCAATTGAGCAGTTATTGAGGAAATCGGGTAAAGGCAAGGTTGTATTTGTGGGTGATGGCATCAATGATGCTCCTGTCATTGCTAGAGTCGATATCGGAATGGCAATGGGTGGGCTAGGTTCCGATGCTGCCATTGAAACGGCTGACGTGGTGATTATGACTGATGCACCATCCAAAGTCGCCCAAGCGATTCAAGTTGCTAGAAAAACCCGCAAGATCGTCGTGCAGAATATTGTGCTAGCAATGGCAGTTAAGGGACTATTTATCATCCTTGGTATATTCGGTGTTGCAACGCTTTGGGAAGCCGTGTTTGCCGATGTCGGTGTTGCACTTTTAGCAATTCTCAATGCAACACGGGTGCTTAAGTAAGATTTTTTCTAAAATATGCATTCTGAATCTACACTACAATTAAAATGTGGGGAACTGAGCTATACCTACTGGAATATCTTTATTACTACCAACAACTTTAACTGAAAGTTTGTACACAGAAGCTGGCCCTTGAGTTGGTTGTTTTACTTTGTTGAGGTTAATATTAAGCTTAGTATTAGCAATAACTATTTCAGGAAAATTTATTATGATTTTACTACCATTGACAGAAATATTAATGTTAATCCTTTGACCCTTTTCATCTAATACTTCCATATCATTACTTACAGCCACAGTTGGTGGAGTATCAATAATTAGCTGGGAAAGAGCTTTATTGTTCCGAGGAATATGTAATCGAAAAGTATGCTTAACAAGCCGCCATTGAATAGGAGGAAGTTGCAAACTATTATCAACATTGGAAACTTCATCATCTGCATTGGCACTTGCATAGCCAACAGAAATTACAGATGCGATCGCCAAAGCAAATGTAGCAGTATAGATCAGCATTCTATTCATAATTTTGGTTGGTCAGGTAGTAAAATATGTCAACTTATTACAGATTAATACTTGGTACATGAATCTTCCTTTAAAAAGGATGACAGCTTGCTATGAAATTACGATGAAATTTTTGCAGCTTAATAAAAATTATTCATTCATATTTCGATAGGTAGCCACAGCTGAGGGAGAACTGCGATTGAGATAGCGGAATATCCAGTATTTGAAAATAGTATCCATTATCACCGGAACAGTAGCAATAAACAGAGAAATAAAACTCTTGTTTTCCGGCAAGCCGTAATGCTTTAAAGTACTTCCTAGAATTATTTCCCAACCATAGGGAGAGTGAAAACCGACAAATATATCTGTAGATAGAATAATTAAAAAAGCCTTAGCAGAGTCGCTTAAACTGTAAGTTATATCGCCAGCAAAAGACCTAAGAATAGATAGTTGTTGCTTACCTATTAAAATTAAAATAATTAATGTGATGACCGTAAGTATATCTGCAAAGACATTTGTCACTGCATTAATACTTTCAATTTTATTTTCTTCTATTATAATACTAGCTTTTTCCTTTAGCTTCTTTTGTACAACTTCCCTAGATAATACTGGAATTTTTCCAATTCGAGCTTCAAAGTAAAGACCTTGCTCAAATCTTTTTAATTCAGCTAAGGCTTTTTCTTCTTGAGAAGAGTTTATGAAAATATCCGACTCTTGTGAACTCCAAAACTTCTCAACTAGGGGAGTAATTATAAAGTTTCTAGAAAGTTGATTTATAAGTAGTGGAACTACAATCAGAATTAATAAAAAACGGATAGATAAAATCGTTTGACGGCGAGAAGCGCGAAACTCTTTAATAACCTTTGTCTCAGCATTTGGATCTAACGTCTGTTGAAATTTTCCTATGGTTCGCAGGATAGATCGGGGAATAAAACTCATCTTTTGAGATGATGGCTTTAATTTCATCTTAATTTGTAATAAGCATTCAAAATTCCAGTTGCACCAATAAGTTAGTGGCACATCTGTAGCGTTTTAAAGAGCTAAAATATTTAAAGCTTAAGTCTCTAAACTCCACTTTATAAAATTGGGATGAAATTAAGATGAAAAATCAGTATTTTAAAAAATATTCTCTCTAATTTAAACAATTCTGCATTTGTATAATTGATTAGAGAAGACGAATCAGAATGCTACTCATCAAAGTTAAAAATTGTCAATAAGAATTTGGTGATATTACTTGCTCCAGATACATCGAGCCAAAATGAACCTGTATCCGGTTCTACAATCAACTGAAAACGAAAAAAACGACAACATAGACGCTTCTGTGCCACGAAATCAGCGATCGCCATTAGTTGGAATACAGTAGATAATGCTGTACTTATTTCCATAGAAGGATGTGGGTTTACAGGAACCTGGTTTTAAGCTGCAAGAGTTATTGGTGTTGAATAGCATCTCTTTGGCTTTCCTGAATGTAATTTTCTTTTAGGTACTCAATGTTTTATAAGTAAACAATGATATGAAATAAAAGTGGTTGTTTTATGTCAAATTCCTTAAATACCATTCACTTCCAACGCTTGCTTAATTTACCAGAGTTGAATATTGCTATTTTCTCCTTTCTTCTAAATTTTCTTTGGGAGATGCAGCAAATGCCGTTTTTTCAGCTTACCTCTGAGTTTTCTTGCCTTGATATGATAAGAAACTGTACTATTGCTACCGTAGGGGATGTAGGAATTTCACTTATCGCCTTTTGGGTTGTTGCAGTCGTATCGAAGTCACGCCAGTGGTTTCGTCAGCCACGTTGGTGGCAGGTAAGCAACTTTATTTTAGTTGGTGTTGTAATTACGATTATTTTTGAAGCTCTAGCTACTGGAGTGCTTGATAGATGGGAATATGCTGCTACTATGCCAATACTTCCTTTTTTTGGTACTGGCTTACTTCCGTTGCTTCAGTGGATATTAATACCACCTATAATTGTCTGGTTAGTTAAGCGTCAAATTTCCAATCTCAAGTAAAGTTATTACTTTGAGAATTCGTTCTCAAAAAGCTAATCTGATTGGATATTTAGTCACAGAAATCGCTCCAAATGCGATCGCCACCAGATTCTCTGTCCATATGCTCACTAAATTAATTTAAACCACGTTTTCTTGAGCAAGAGGACATGGATAACTTGGATTGCCCGTTTCTATTTGAATTGTAGTGTGTTCAATACCAAAATGGTCGTGGAGTTGTTGATTTACCTGGACTAAAAAAGCATCGCCAGGATATCCTGCGGGCATAATTAAGTGAGCAGTCAGAGCTGTTTCGGTGGTACTCATACCCCAGATATGTAAGTCATGTACACTAGTCACACCGGGAAGTTCAGCTAAGAATGTACGGACTGCAAGTGGTTCAATACCTGCTGGTACGGCATCTGTGATCAAGTTGAAAGATTCTTGGAACAATTGCCAAGTACTCACAACAATCACAACAACAATTATCAAACTCACAGCAGGGTCAAACCATAGCCAACCAGTGGTTACAATTGCAATCCCAGCCAGGACTGCACCCACAGACACTGCTGCATCAGCAACTAAGTGGATAAAGGCTCCTCTAATGTTTAAGTCTCTTTCGCGACCAGACAGAAACATCAAGGCACTTCCCATATTGATGGCAATACCTACCGCTGCCACGCCGATAATTGTACTGCCTGATACTGAGCTGGGTTCAAGGAAACGCCCAATAGCTTCCCAGGCAACTGCACCAGAAGCTACGAGTACGAGGATAGCATTCAACAGAGCAGCCAAAATAGAGGAGCGACGTAACCCGTAAGTGCGGCGTGGTGTTGGTTGGCGACGACCGAGGAAGCTTGCTCCCCAGGCAAGTAACAAACCTAGAACATCACTCAAATTGTGACCAGCATCAGCAAGTAGGGCAAGGGAATTGGCAACTAATCCATAAATGACTTCAACAACAACAAATCCAGTGTTGAGAACAATGCTAATAATGAAGGCACGGTTGTAATTAGTCGGTTCGTGGCTGTGTCCGTGACTGTGAGACATGAATACTGCCCTTAAAGCGTTACCAACGGTGAGAGAACTTCTATGCTTTGACAAGTGACAAACTTATCTTTCAGCATATCTTTGACCAAGGAAAAAAATTCGGTTATTGCACTTTCACTATCAATAACCGTAATCACAAGTGGTAGCACAGAAGACTCTGTAGATGGATCTAGCTCGTTCATAGTCCGAAAAACACCATGCTTGCCATATCCGGAAATTGCCCGCATCACCGTCATCCCTGTTATTCCCTGTTTGCGAGCTATTCCCAGTAGAGCTTGGTGAAGGGGTTGGTGTTGCCAACTATCAGACTCACTAATATGGATTGTTAGTTGCTTCCATTTAGTTGGTTCGCGATCGTGCTGGTGAACCATAACTGTTATCTCATTGCTACCACTTGCTGTTAATTATCGTTTAAAGGTAAAGCGACCGTTCACTTTTTCACCATTGATATCAGAAAGAATAGCAACTTTATACTCACCTGCTGCTTTTTCAGAAAGTACAGCATGGTAATGTTGTTCTTTAGCTTCATAGGTGAGGGGCAATTCTTTTTGACTACCATCAGGTAGCTGAATTTGAGCCGTTACTTTTGCATTTGAAACTGTATCGTGCTTCTCTCCTTTCTTTAAATAGAAATCTAAGTGAGTCACATCATTTTGCGGTTCGGCAACAAACTCTAAATGATATTGCCCCGACTCAATAACTTGACCGCCATGTGAATGCTCACCTTTGCCATCTTCGGAATGACCTTGAGCATTATTTTGATTATGAGAATGACCATCATTTTCTGAATGATTATCTTTCGCTACGGTTTCAGTCTTGGCAGCCGTTTCTGTTGTTGATACTGCTGAACTATTCTCTGAATTTGCAGCTTGATTACTACCGCTACAAGCACCTAAGAAAAGCAAGCTTACACTGCCTAAAACTACAAAGTTGGTTTTTAACAATTTCATGGATTTACACTCCTCAATGTTTGGTAAACTAACAACTAAAAACTTGCCTCTCCTGCCCCTTCTGACTGCATCATTGGTTCAGTTTTTCTTGGCATTAAAAACTTACCAAACTGGACATACAAAGCTGGCAGAACTAAAAGAGTTAAAGCAGTTGAGGTAAACAATCCACCCAATACCACAACGGCTAGTGGCTGGAGGATTTCTTTTCCGGCTCCGCTACCAATTACCAAAGGCCCCATACCCAAAGCCGATGTTAACGCTGTCATTAAGATAGCAGCCAACCTTTCTACCGACCCTTCCATCAAAGCCTGTCGCAGAGGTTGTCCTTCTGCCATCCTAGAATTGTAGTTCTCAACCAGCAATAGTCCATTGCGTGTAGCAACGCCGAATAAGGTAATAAATCCTACCATCGAAGCCACAGATAGAATACCTCCAGCTAAGGCAATGGAAATGATTCCACCCACTAACGCCAAGGGTAAGTTTAGCAAGATCATGATGGTGGCAGGAATCGATTTGACAGCAAAGTAAATCAGGACTGCAATAGCAACAAAAGCTAATCCACCAGCCCAAAGTAGAGTTTTTGTGGCTCCCTCTTGCGCTTCAAATTGACCACCGTATTCAATGTAATATCCGGGAGGCAATTGCACCTCTTGTTTAACTTTGTTCCGAATTTCTTTAATCACAGAACCTAAATCGCGTCCAGCCACATTGCTAGAGACAACAATATAACGGGAGACGTTCTCACGGTTAATGGTGTTAGGGCCTGTACCGTAGTCAATTTTTGCAACTTGAGCTAAGGGGATTTTTTGTCCGTTGGGTGTATCAACTAGCAAATCGCGAATGACTTCGATATTGCTGCGGTATTTTTCTTGTAACCAGACAATCAGGTCAAAGGTTTGTTGCTGTTCTAAGATTTGAGATACAGTTCGCCCATTCAGAGCCGTTTCTACCGTCTCTGATAATTCGCCAATACTCAAACCATAGCGAGCAGCTGCGTCACGGTCAAATTGAATTTGCACCTGTTTCATTGGTACTTGCGGTTCTAATTGCAAGTCTGCTAAACCGGAAACCTCACCCATTGCTGATTGTACTTGTTGACCAAGCTGGCGGAGTTGTTCTAAATTGGGGCCAAAAATTTTTACAGCGATCGCACTTCGTACCCCAGAAAGCACTTCATCCATGCGGTGTGAAATGAAACCACCGATATTGGGGACTACACCGGGAATTTTCTCAAATTGCTCCCGAATCATTTCAATCGCTTTGTCTCGGTCTTTTCCTCCCTCTTCACTCAGTTGAACATCTAGTTCTCCGACATTGACACCAGCTACTTCAGTATCACCTTGCGCTCGCCCAGAACGGAACTGAACTGCTTGAATCCGAGGGTCTTTTTTGAGAGTGTTCTCTATCGCCAAACCTACCTGATTGGTAGCATCTAGAGATTGACCAGGCATCAGAATCGTGGTGATCACTAGGGCGCGGTCTTGAAATTCTGGTAAAAAAACTTGCCCTAACGAGGTCATAATTAATATTGAAGCGACAAAACTAGCGATCGCACCTGTCAAAATAATCTTGGGGCGACGTAGAGAAAATTTCAAAAGCGGGCGATACAGGCGGTGAGAAAATCGTTCAACCCAAGTTTCTGTACTTGGTAAACGTCGATTTACTAGCAAAAGGGCGCATAGTGCCGGAGTCAATGTCAGTGCTACTAAGGTAGAAGCCACAATCGACAGCAAATAAGCTATACCCATTGGTGTAAAAATCCGACCTTCCACCCCAGAAAGGGCAAAGATTGGTGCAAAGACGACTGCGATAATGATTGTCGAGAACAGCACGCTCACCCGCACCTCTACTGAGCCATTAAAAACTACTTGCAGTGGTGACACAGGATTTCCTGCTGTCTGGTTTTCTCGCAAACGGCGGTAGACGTTCTCCATATCCACAATTGCATCATCCACTACCGAACCAATCGCCACAACTAATCCGCCCAAAGTCATCGTGTTGATACCTTGTCCCGTCCAATTGAGGATCATCATTCCCAACAACAAAGATACGGGAATCGCGCTCAAGGTAATGATGATCGTGCGCCAATTCATCAAAAATAGAATCAAGATGACACAAACAATGATCGTGCCATCGCGCAAAGCTTCTTCAACGTTTTTGATAGAGGCTTCGATAAAATCCTCTTGACGGAAGGTTTCAGTTACTTTCACATCTTTAGGCAAACTGGCTTTTAGCTCTTCCATTGCCGCTTCAGCCGCCTTCGTAACGCTTGGTGTATCCGCAGTTGGCTGTTTATTGACAGTCAAAATTACCGCCTTTTTACCCGCAGAACTACCATCGCCGCGTTTGAGTGCAGATCCTATTTGCACATCTGCGACTTGTTCGAGAAGTACGGGTGTGCCATTGCTGGCTTTAATAACCGATTTTTTTAGTTGTTCAATAGATTCAATTCGTCCAACACCTCGCACCAAAGTTTCTTGGTCGGGAGTAATTAAAAATCCTCCTGGTGCATTGGCGTTAGCTGCTTGTGCTGCTTTGGTGACATCATCCAGGGAAACATTGAATGCTCTTAGCTTTGCAGGATCTACCAATACTTGATACTGACGCTCATCCCCGCCGAATATCACGATATTACTAACGCCAGGGACAGCAAGCAAGCGGTTTTTCACTTGCCAATTGACAATCCGCCAGACCTCCATTAAAGGAGTGGTTTCGGAGGTGAAGGCGTATTTAACAGTCCATCCTAAAGGCGAACTAACCGGAAGAACCTCTGGGTCTTCCACGCCTTGTGGTAGCTGGCTGCGTGCTTGTTGCAACCGTTCTGTGACTAATTGGCGGGCGCGATAAATTTCTGTATCCCAACTAAAAGTGGCTCTTACAGCCGAAAGACCGACAGCCGAGGAAGAACGCAATGCTTCTAGTCCGGGTGTGCCGTTAATCACACTTTCTATCGGTCGGGTAACTAGAGACTCCACTTCCTCTGGCGCAAGTCCTGGGGCTTCGGTCATAATTTCGACCTGGGGCGGGGCAAAGCTGGGAAATACATCTAGTGGCATCTGTGTAAGGACAAGGAAGCCCCAAATAGATATGAGGATAGAGGCAAGAACCACTAGCCAGCGTTGAGCGATCGACCATTTAACAATAGAATTAAGCATTACTGGTAAGATAAAGCTTTACTGAAGATAATTCAGCATTCACTTGATCTAGGATGACAGGTTGGAATGAAATTCGGGTGAAATTTCTACAAGGGAGAGTCTGGGCGATCGCGATCGTTTACTGCTTTTTTGAAATTGATCGCTAAATCATCATTGGGCTGATGTTTTTACATTTATAAAATATAACTAGTTAGCTAACAAATCATCACATTTGAGGTCAGCGATCGCTACCGCATTTGACTCTTCCTTTTCTTGACAGCATCAGTCAGCTAAATAGCTGCGTGAGTTAACCCCATATTTTTGTAGAAGGGCGAGAGCTTGTTTTTCCACTTGTCGGACTCGTTCCCGACTAATGCCCATGCGTTGACTAGTCTGTACTAGGGTAAGTTCGTATCCATCTGCTAAACCAAAGCGTAAGATTAATACTTCCCTTTGCTGGGGAGTCAGCTTTGCTAATAGATTGTGAATGTCTTGATAGAAAAATTCTCGCTCGACGTAGCGTTCAGGAGATATTCTATCGTCCTCCAGCATATCCTGTAATTGGGTATCCTGCTCAAACCCAATTCGCATATCTAAGGAAATAGGTTGACGAACCAGCTGCAAATATTCTCGAATCTGACTGGGTTCTAGATTGAGTGCTTGGGCGACTTCCGTCACGCCAGCAATGTAACCAAGCTTTTGAGATAACTCTCGCTGTACATACTTAATTTTGTTCAGTTTATCAACCATGTGAATTGGTAAACGAATGGTGCGGGATTGTTGTGCGATCGCTAGTGTAATTCCCTGACGAATCCACCAATAAGCATAAGTAGAAAACTTGTATCCCAAAGTTGGATCAAATTTCTCTACCCCTCGTTCTAGCCCCAATGTACCTTCTTGAATTAAATCTAGAAACTCAATATTGCGTTTCTGGTATTTTTTAGCAATAGACACCACCAACCGCAGATTAGCCTGAATCATCTTTTGCTTGGCAATTTGTCCTTGACTTAGTTGTTGCAGCAGCACTTCTTCTTGCAACTGCATCTTATCAGCCCATTCTTGTAGCGTAGGTTCACGCTGTAATTTTTCAGATAGTTCTTCCTTCGCAGTCAGCATTGCCATCATTTGCTGAACTTGTTTAGCAAAAAAAATTTCTTGCTCATGGGTTAATAAAGGTACACGTCCAATTTGATGCAGATAGATACCCACTGTATCTGCTATAGATGAAAATTCGTTATTCTTGCTCTTAACTTTAGTTGGTTGAGATGCTGAGTTAGGCATGAATAAGTTAGCCTCCATTGAATAAATTTAAATGTTTATCAAATCATAAATAAACACAAATTAATCCAGAGTATTTCATTCGAGCAGCGACACACACTATCAGCAGTTTATGTACACCTAGAAATTACCTTTTATCCTATGAGCCAGTAAAGGATTCACTGGCTGTACTTGATCAAAATTGCAATGCCAACTAATTTTCCAAAACCACCCCAGCTACCTTCCCATCCTCCACAACAGGAGTACTTCGCTTAGGTAACAAATACTTACCAAACTTTGAGTACAAAGCTGGTAAAACCATCAAGGTTAACGCTGTAGAAGTAAACAAACCACCCAAAACTACTATCGAAAGTGGTTGCAAAACTTCTTTACCTGGCCCTACTGCAATTACTAACGGTACTAATCCCAAAGCTGAAGTAAATGATGTCATTAAAATAGCATTGAGTCGTTCCATTGACCCGGCTATCAGGATTTCTTTTAAAGACATTCCGATCGCAAACTTGGTTATGTAATTATCTACTAAAAGCAGTCCGTTACGAGTTGCTACACCAAATAAAGTTACAAAGCCTACCAAGGAAGCAACTGAGACAACACCCCCTGTTAAGGCTACAGCAATTACACCTCCAACTAAAGCGATGGGCAAGTTAATCATAATCATTGCTGTAGAAGCAATGGATTTGACAGAAAGATACATTAATACCGTAATTACTACGAAGGAAATGGCACTAAAAATTAAAATATTTTGTGAGGCTCTTTCTTCGGCTTCAAATTGACCGCCATACTGAATAAAGTAACCGGAGGGCAATTGCACTTGTGTCTTGACTTTGTTTTGAATTTCATTGACTAGCGATCGCAAATCTTTACCCTGAGCATTAGCAGATACTACAATTAGACGAGAGACATTTTCTCGGTTAATTGTATTGGGGCCAGTGCTATAGGTAACTTGAGCCACCTTAGCTAAAGGAATTTTATTTCCCCCTTCATCTCCTCCTGGGGAAGGAATATCAACTAATAAATTTTCAATTGTTTGTAAATTATTTCGGTATTGTGGTTGTAACCATACCACTAAATCAAAACTTTGTTGCTGCTCCAAAACTTGCGATACTACTTTGCCATTGAGCGCAGTTTCAATTATGTTAGATAGTTGCCCAACAGTTAAACCATAACGTGATGCGGCAACACGGTCAAATTTTATTTGAATCTGTTCGATGGGAACTTGCGGTTCTAATTGTAAATCCACTAGCCCAAAAACAGATGACATTACACCTTCAACTTGTTTACCAATTCTGCGGAGTTCTTCTAAATCTGAGCCAAATATTTTCACAGCAATTTGACTTCTAACCCCGGATAATATTTCATCAATTCTGTGCGAAATAAATCCACCAATATTCGCAGCTGCACCCGGTACTTTATTAAATTCTTCTCGCAACCATTCTACTGTTTCTTTGCGTTTTTCCATTCCTTTGTTGCTTAACCCAATGTCGAGGTGAGCGAGATTTACGGGTGCTGCATCTGGATCGTTAGGGGCGCGTCCTGCTCGTAGTTGCACATATTTTAACCTGGGATCATCTTTAAGTTTATTCTCCAATACAAAGGCTGCACTGTTAGTAGCTTCTAAAGATGAACCTGGATAAAGAGCTAAAGTATTGACCAAAGTTGTTTCTTGAAATTCTGGTAGAAAAGCCCGTCCCAAAGCTGGAAAAATCACTATTGCCGCTACCATTCCCGCCACAGCCACAGAGATAATAATCATGGGACTGTGGATAGCCAATTCTAAACAAGGATAGTATAGCCGCTTGAAAATTCGGGGTATTAATGGTTCTTTTAACGGCATTTTTCCGTGTGGAAGTAAAATCGCACACAATGCCGGACTTAATAGTAATGATTCTAAACTGGAAACCATGACCACTACTAGATAAGTCATTCCCATCGGCCCAAAAATTCGACCTTCTACACCTGCGAGGGCAAAAACAGGGGAAAAGACAACTATGGTAATTAAAGTTGCACCAATAAGAGATTCTCTAACTTCCTGTCCCCCTTCAAAAATGACTTGTAGTACCGGACGCGGATTATCAGAATGTTTATTTTGGCGCAGGTTGCGATAAGTATTTTCTGCATAAACAATGGCATCGTCAATTGCTGTGCCAATGGCTACCGCTAACCCTCCTAAAGTCATGGTGTTTAGCCCCAAGCCTAACCAGGATAATACTTGCAAGGCGAACACAAAAGTTAGAACAAAATCTAACAAGCACACTGCTAGAGTCCGCCAATTCATCAAAAAAGGAATGAGGATAAGTGCGGCAATAATACTGCCTTCCACCAAGGCCGATCTGACATTTTCTACTGAAGCATCAATATAATCTGCTTGGCGGAAGGTTTCTGTTACCTTTACTCCTTTAGGTAAACCTGCTTTCAACTCTGTCATTGCAGTTTCAATGGCACGGGTAACGGTAGGAGTATCAGCTAGAGGTTGCTTATTCACCATCACCACTACAGCATCTTTGCCATTTAAGCTGCCATCGCCAATCTTAATCGCACCGCCAATTTGAATGTCGGCAACATCTCCCAATCGCACAGGCGTTCCTTGACGGGCAACAATTACAGATTGTTTTAAATCATCCAGGGATTCAATTCGGCCAATTCCCCGAATCAGAGTTTGCTTGTCAGGGGTGATTAAAAAGCCACCAGGAGCATTGACATTTGCCCCCTGTACTGCTTCAGATACTTGCTGTAAGGATACATTAAAAGCATTGAGTTTGTTCGGATCTACTAATACTTGATACTGACGCACATCACCGCCATACACTAGCACTTGGCTAACGCCAGGGACTGCTAAAAGGCGGTTTGTCACTTGCCAATCAACGATGCGGCGTACTTCCATCAAATCGATTTTGGATTTGAGGTTTTGGTTTTCTCCCTCATCTTCCACTGTGAAGGAATATTTTAATACAGTGCCAATAGGTGAACTAATAGGAGCGAGTCTAGGTGTTTCAATTCCTTCGGGTAGCTTACTAACTGCTTGTTGCAGTCGTTCTTGTATCAACTGGCGGGCTTGATAGATATCTGTTCCCCAGCCAAAAACAACTCTGACTACAGAAAGTCCTGCTGAGGAGGAAGAACGAACTGCGCTGATCCCTGGTGTGCCGTTGATTGAGCTTTCAATTGGTAATGTCACCAAAGATTCTATTTCTTCGGGAGCAAGTCCGGGAGCTTCTGTTTCAATTTCAACTTGGGGAGGAGCAAAGTTGGGGAAAACATCCAGCGGCATTTGCGGGATGGTATTAAATAATATAATTACTGTGGAAATAAGTGCCGCAATTACTACTAACCAGCGTCGAGAAATTACCCATTTAGCGACTGCACTAATCATTATTTATTATTGATTTAGTTTTTGATTGCTAATTTTTGATTTTGTTTTTCGTGAACTATTAAGCAATAACTATTAATGATTGTCTGAACGACGATAATTTTCCTGTTCTTCCACAGAAGTGTTGGAAGTAGTGGAGGTTGGTTGTTTGTGGTTGTCGATATAAACCTCGGTTTCATAATTGAACCCGTCACCTACTGGTAGTAGACGGGAACGGATACGACGGCTAGACCAGAAACTACCAGCGACAAAAGCCAAAGTTGCGATCGCCACTCCTCCCCCTGTGCCTAGCAACCATAAAGGTATTGGCAAGCTGTTAGTTTTGGCTTCAGTTTCTTCTGTGTGGGAACCACCTTCTTCCTTATGTTCTTCTTCTTTAGCTTTACTACCTCCCCGTAATGATTGTGCATAAAGTTGGGGCGCACGTTGGGTAACTACTGAATCTCCCTCAAATAAACCACTAGTTATCTCTACCAAATCTCCAGATGTTTGACCTAAACTCACGTCAACTGACTGAAAGGCATTACCATTTTTGACATAAACCATTTTTTTGCCGTTTGCGTCTACCACAGCAGAGCTAGGAATTGCTAAGACAGGTGCAGATGTTTCGTTTGTTAATACTTGCAGTTCGGCAAACATTCCGGGTTTGAGCTGTCCGCCAGAGTTTTCTATTTCTGCTTGCACTGGTACTACTCGTGTTTGCCCTTCTACTACTGAGCCTATTCGGGTGATTTTACCAGTAAAGCTACGGTTAGGCAAAAAACTAATTTTTACTCTGAGTGGTTGACCAATTTTTACCTTGTTCAAATCTTTTTCATAGATATTAGCTGTGGCAAATATCCGACTGTCATTCAATATTGTCATTAGCTTGCCACCTGCATCTTGGAATGATTGACCGATGGTGACTTCTCGGTCAGCAACTTTACCTGAAATAGGAGCTGTTACTGTTACTAGTCCCTTGGCGTTGGCGATCGCTCCTAGTTGAGACAGTCGAGTTTGATACGTGGTATTACTAAGACTTATACGCTGTTTTGCTACAGCCACTGCTGCTTGAGCACGTTTGAGTTGATTTTCTGCTTCGATCACATCGCGGCGACTTGAAGCTGTTACAAGTTTCGCTTTGGCTTCTGCTAGCTGAGTTTGAGATTCGAGAGCATTACGACGTGGCAAAGCACCAGCATCAGCTAACTGCTTGTCTTTATCGTACTTTTCTTGTGCAAATGCCACTTGGCTTTGTGTTTGAGCGATTTCTGCTGCGGCAATTTGTTGGTAGCGATCGTAGTTTTGTTGGGCTAGTCTGAGATCGGCAAGTGCTTGTTGTAAATCTGCTTGTCCTTGAGCAAGTTTTTCCTGAGATTCCACACGTAAGCTCACTAGGTCAGGACTGGTTAAAACGGCTACAGGCTGACCTTTTTGAACTCTTGCACCAGGTTCGACTAAAAGTTCAACCACTTTTGCTCCAGATATTGGGGTAGTTACTTCTACTCTTTGGCTCGGTAGAGTTTCAATCTGTCCTGTGGCTTTAATACCTAAAGCTAATGGTTGTCTTTTTACTGGTTCGACTTTAATTCCTAACTGCTGGGCTGTTTCAGCATCAACTTCAATTGAACCACTTGTTTCGCTTCCAGCTTGAAATGCACTTCCACCAGTGTGGTCATGTCCACCGCCGGCGAAAACAGCCGTGGGAGAAGATAGCAATAGCAAACTGAGTACTGCGGAAGAAGCACAACGGAGTGGAGTAGAAGGTTGATAACGCTTAGATATTACCATCGCTAATTATGTCCTGTGAGTTAGGAGAAGTCAGAGTTAAATTTAATGTTGGTATTTTTAGGAAGAATTTGGTTCTTGCACTGTCTTGGGCTAGTTATGTCGTTTGTACAAGTAGTTTTAAGAAGTTTAACTAGCGTTCTTTATTCAGTCTTTCATATCGATGTGAAATTCGGGTGAAATTTTGAATGGTGGCTGCTATTTTTTAGGCAGAGTATCAACGTATTTACTGTCATAAATGTCCCAACGCTTCTGGACTCAGAGTAGAAAGTAATTATTAATTATTAGCTAATACGATCGCTTTTTACTTTAATAATTGACAACTTTGATCAACGCAAAATTTGCTAGCCAATTCTCCAAAATCCTATACTTTATTAGCTTGGTTATCCATTCATTTGGGTTGTCTTCTTGACTACTTGGATCAGTGGTGAACTCAGCGTTTCACGATACGCCGTAGTACTATCCCAAAAACTCCTAATCCTAACAGTACTACTAGAACTAGTGCAGGAATTTTCCACTCTCGGCTCTATTGTTTTTGCTCCGCTGTGCTAGCTATGTTTTTCGGTGGCGATATTTTTACTTTGGGTGTTGATGCAGTACCAGATGCCACAGTGAGATCATATTTCATCCTCTAACACTCGACTTTCTACATCGCACCGCTAGTTCCACGCCTATACTTGAATGTTGTGGGCAACAGCTGGGTTGACTAGTAAAGCTATAAACAGTGTGCAGCCTAGAGTATGATAAAAACTGAATTGATAAAGCATATGATTTTATTTGGAAATTTGGCACAAAGCGACTGTCTGCGTCAAAAGACAAGCTGTCAAATTTTACTTTAATAATACTTTACGCAATATTAAATAGATTGATTCTTCAAAGTCTGCAAACTTGCTCAGTCCTGCTATAATCAGCATCAGCAACCCCAGTACTAGTTGCCGAAATTGTAACTGACCAACAGCTTCCCAGGTAATCAAAAGAGCTTTTTTCATGACTTAGGAACCGCACACTTACAAAGACAGAAGCACGACTCCAAAGTCGTTAGACATTACCAACTACCACTTTTAGGCTAGCAGTGCATTTTACCAAGTACGGCAAAGAGATTTTCTAGTTTTATTTAGCACAGCCACAAACAGATTCACATTGAGTGCAGACTTCACCATTTTGATGGCTGTTGGCACAAGCTTCACAGCAGTAAGGTTTGCCATCCTTCATCACAGCTTGATCAATGGAAAAAACGCATAGGCAAGTACCACAGGCACATTTGACTTGGTTTACAGTTGCTGCCATAGCTTTACTTTCTCCTTTTTGTTGTGAAATCATTAGTTAAGAGGCAAGAGTAGCGATCGCTGCTTTGACTTAACAAGAATATAATATCAGTATTGACTATTAGTAACTGCGAATGGAATGCGGCTATTTAGAACCAAGACCAGTGAATATTAAACGAAACTTGCAAGTCTGGCAAAGGTAAGGCGATTGACCTCTTTAAAAAATTTGAAGTGGCGGGTGTAGCATCATGGCTGATAAGCTAATAGTTTCAACCAAAAAACTGTCCTTGTCTCAATCTTTGTAGTTTTAGCATCATGATACACATCATCAACCACAAGAAACCAACTCCATAACCTGCAATTACATCTGTTGGCCAATGTACTCCTAAATATAGGCGACTGATGCCAATTGCCACAATTAAAATAACTGCTAAAGTATAAATAATTTGCGAAAATTTAGGATAGTGAGTGGCTATTATATAGGCAATAAAACCATACAATACCATAGAACCTAGTGCATGACCGCTAGGAAAACTGAAAGATTTTTCAGAAATCAAAAGTGTCCAAAGTTGCGGACGGGGTTTTGAGAAAAATAACTTTAAACCTGTATTTAGAATTAACCCTCCTAGACAAGTAAGCACAAAAATATATGTTTCTATCCGGTAACGTCGCCACCAAAGTATTCCTAAAGTAAATGCTGCAACTACTACTACTGTCTTTGGATTACCAAGATTCGTAATAAATAGCATCAAATTGTCAAGACTCGGATTGGCAAATTGATGTAGCCATAATAAAAAAGATGTATCAAAGGCAAAAGCTTCTTTTTCCAGAATTTCTTCAGCAAGCTTGGCGACAACAAACAAAATCAGCAGACAAACAGTAAGTCCAACTATACCAATCGTGGCAATTAAAGGAGCTAAACGAGGGTGTATATGTCGTAACCAAAAGGTAGAAATTTTTCGTATCATTGAGTTATGTCTAAATCTGTTATTGATTTATAGCTTATAGAATAATAGTCAAGAAACTGAAAAGATAATTTTAAATCAAAAATTCAGTTACTTTATTGAAATTAAGCTTTTAAGCACCTGGTTTAAAGTAATCTAGTAATCTATCCCCTGAATCTGCCCTTACCAGAGCTACCACTATATCGGGTAGTGCAGCTAAATTGGGATATACTAAGTAACGAGGTTCCCAACGAGGACTAAACTTATCCTTAAATGTATGCAAACCTTTAAAGTTATAAAACTTATTTAAGTGTTCGTAGAGATATTTTAATGCTTTCTCCAAAGCGGGAGAATCTTGTGTTCCTCCAACTCCAGAAAGTGCAGATAATCCCAAATTAAAACCGTCATAATTGAGTTGCTGAAAGTGCTGAAACATTGAGACAAATAAAAATTCCATTGTCCCTTTTTCAATGTCTGTACGTCGTCGCATTAAGTCGATAGTAATTTCATTTTTCTGAAACTCTGATACCACGTTTGTAAAGGCACTAATTGTTCCTTCTGGAGTATGTACAGCCACAATTTCGCACTCACGTAAGTAGTCATAATCAAACCAACCAACAGAAAACTTTTTCTCGGCTCCCTGCATCATCTGAAGCCATTCATCACTTATTGACCTCAATTCTTTTAATAATTCATCTGCAATGGGTGGTTGATAAAATTTAACTTGATGACCCGACTTCGTAAGTCTATTGAGAGCATTTCTTAAGTTTTGGTTAGCTTTGCCTTGAAGGGTCAAGCTATGTAAGTCAACAATTGCCTCCTCACCAATTTGAACAGTACGGTAGCCTAATGTCCACTCGCGCGGATATCAAAAGGGACAAATTGCTCTATTAATTCTGTGCGTCTAGGCGAATTAGGAGTACCCGCAGATATCAAATTCACAACCCCTACTATGGCGGTTAAAATAGAGGCTGTCCACAATCCAATGCGTTGACGTTTATTTAGCAATTGCTTTTCCTCACTTTGCTTAACTATTTGATTGTGTCGTGGAGCAAGTTTAATTTCAAGTTGGGTTAAACATAAATTAAGCTAGGAACGCACTTTTAGCCGTTGATTAATTTCATACAAACCCAGCAACACCACTGCAACTATCAAGGGCAGGATATAGTAAACTCCTCGGTAAGCTATTAGCGAACCCAAAGCTGCTGGGGCTGTTACTTCTGATGGCAGTAGCAAAAGTATTACGGTTTCAAACACTCCTAAGCCACCAGGAACATTGCTAACAATGCCTGCAATCATTGCTAATAAGTAGATACCAGCAAAGCCGAAATAGGACAAAGGAATACTTGGGGGTAACAGAAGATAGAGAACAGCGATCGCCAATCCCCAATCCACTAAAGAAATTCCTATTTGCTTCAAGGAAAGTCGAAAGGAAGGAAAAGAAAATGTCTGTCCGCGAATCCTTAAGAGGCTATTTATAAAGTAAATCTAAAGATAGCTAGCTCAGAGAAATTGCAATTTCTAGGATACTTTTAAAACGGTACAACTACTTAGAAAGCAATGGCTCGAAAGGCTTATTCTACAGACCTTAGTGACTTAGAATGGGAAATTCTCGCTCCATTAATTCCACCAGCAAAATCTGGAGGACATCCTCGCACAACTGATATGCGGGAAGTATGTAACGCCATCTACTACCACTTAAAAACGGGGTGTCAATGGGATATGCTGCCAGAAGATTTCCCTCCAAGCTCAACGGTATACAGCTACTACCGCAAATGGCAGCGCAAAGGTGTTTGGGAAAAATTAAACCATACACTGCGCGGTCAAGTTCGCTCAAAGTTAGGTAAATCAACACAACCAACAGCGATCGCCCTTCTACAGTCAGTCGGTAAAAACGACTGAAAAAAGGGGGATGTTTACGGCTTTGATGGTGGCA
This sequence comes from Chlorogloeopsis sp. ULAP01, assembly GCF_030381805.1. Taxonomy (NCBI): domain Bacteria; kingdom Bacillati; phylum Cyanobacteriota; class Cyanophyceae; order Nostocales; family Chlorogloeopsidaceae; genus Chlorogloeopsis; species Chlorogloeopsis sp. ULAP01. The sequence continues at coordinate 187,211 of NZ_JAUDRH010000012.1, read as the reverse complement.
AGCTAGTTAAGGGAAGGAAACGTCAAACGATAGTAGATAGTCTAGGACTATTGCTCAAAGTGGTTGTAAGTGAAGGCAATGCCCCTGAAAGAGTACTGGCAGCATATGCTTTGATGGAATTACTGGAGGAACGGCCAGAATTATTGGAAAAAGTTGAAGTCATGTGGGTTGACTCAGGCGATGACGGTGACAAGTTTGCCCTGGCGGTATGGCTGATGATTCAAGCTCATGTTGAGGTCATGCGCCGTACTGATAACAGGTTTGAGGTTTTACCCAAGCGTTGGGTAGTAGAAAGAACATGATTGCTGGTTCAACCAGTATCATCGTCTAAGTAAAGATTACGAACGTCTTCCTGACATGAGTGAAGCTGCTATATATGGTGTTATGACTCGTATTATGCTACGTCGTCTAGTCGCCTAAAGATTTACTTTATAAATGGTCTCTTACACTTTCGCTTTTAAAAGTATGATTTGTACTGGTTTAATAATGTGGCAACTAATTCTGATCTAACTTCAATAGTAAGAAATTACCTCTCAAATTTGTACACAGTAAACCCAAAGCTAAAATCTTTCAAACCCTTGCTATATATTGCATACGATTTTTGTCAAATGGCAAATTTTAGCTTAAAAAGACTGTTAATCTAGTTTCCGCACTCTTACTAGAGTATTGCTAATTTTTGCAAAATAAATATATATTCAGCCTTTTAAAAAAAATGAAATCAAAATGAAATCATTTTTATGTATCAGTAATCACATTGTGTATAAAGAAATGAAATCAAGATGAAATGCTTATACTTCATTAGTCATAAATAATAATTAAGTCCTTAGATGGAAGTGTTTTCCTCTAGACCCCTTTAAATTATTGTCAGTTCTCATTTTTATAGTGTTGATTGCTAGCAATCTCAAATTCTATGGTTAAGAAGAATTTGTTGTTCTAGTTAAATATTTTGTTTGTGGTGTCTTAATTGAAAGCTAAATACAAAAATCAGGCAATACTTTAGTTGAGGAGTGCATGAATACACCTGTAACAAGCAATACACTTGCTGCAAATTTCGGTATAACTCTAGAAGTTTGCTCTCAAGGAAGTGCGTCAGTAACTCTAGAACCAGCCAGCATTCTACTCTCTAGAACTCGCTCCACTGAAGCTGATCGAATGATCAGCTATGCCAAAACAAGTGGCATGATAAATATGAAACTAGTAGCTGCTGATGATCAACACGATCTGAGATTTATTGATGCAACGAACGTTTACTATCACAATGCTATTGAGATAGCTATCACTCCGATAACCCAGTGGCAACAAGGCTGCTATCCTGGTCTTAACTATAACTTTATGATATTGCCTCCCTACAAATTTTCCCCCCAAACCTAGTGCTACACTGGGTTTTCTTGTATTTGGTGTTCTTGGTATAGGTTTAACACAACCGACTCAAGCAGGTATTGACTAGCGCTCTTAGCAGTAGATCTAGTTAATTCTATGCTGCATAATCCGAAGTTTTGGTCAAGCACTTCGGCAATGTTGGAGGTTTTTTTCCACTTGATCTTGCTTACTTAAATAAGCTTGATAAGAATTTCATGTGTTTGCCTTAAAGGCAATATGACATTGCTGATTAGACAACTATTTCATGTGTAAGTCTTGCTATTTTATTTACCTTTATTAGGATGAGAAAGGCATCCTTGATAGCGTTGCAAGTAAGCTATCTAAAAACAACTAGGTATAGATGTCGCACAATAATAGCTCACTACGTTTAACTGCTAGCATCGCCTTACGTGTGCTTCTAGCCCTGACACCCACCCTTGGCGTTTTTACTATTGCGATTGAGCCAATACTGGCAAGCCAACCTGCTCCAAGAAACAGGCTCACGCAACTTGAAATTCGCCTTATGCGGGATTTGATTGACGGTCACAACTTTGCAATTGAAATGTCGGAGGTATGTCTGCAAAGGGCTACACTTGAAGAATTGAAATCGCTCTGTCAGCAGGTCATTACTGCTCAGCAGCAAGAAATTCAAACGATGCAGTCGTGGCTTAGGGACTGGTATGGCATTTCGTACTCACCAACATCGAACAAGTTTAGTCAAAATGTAATAAATCAGCTATCAGCACTAAGTGGAGACGATTTCAATATCACGTTCATGAAGACTCTAACCTCACACCACTGGGGTGCCATCATATTCGCTGGGGAAATTATTGACCGCGCTTATCATGTAGAGTTTGTAAACTTAGGTGCCGATGTTGTTACTCAGCAAACAAGGGAAATTAATCAGCTGCGAAGCTGGCTCAAAAAAATCTACAACATAGATTATGTTGGATCAGCAGCTGCGGGTTCGGCTGCTGATACCCCTGACGCTGAAAGCAGTCTTCTTAATCCAGAGTCACATTCAAAGTAATTGACGAGGCAGTGCAGTAATAGGTGAAAGTGCTTTTATTTATTACTGGCTGGCTCTTTTAGAGGTATGCTACGTCTAGGTTTTACCCCTCGACGTAGCAACGAATCGTAATAATTAGCTCTTGTAACACCACTCCTACTTTAATGCTTTGTTCTGCTTAAATTACAAGAACTTTCAGCAACAAAATTGAACGATATCTTAATGTCAATTTATTATATTGACTGATTCTCGAAAAGTGCTTTCGATACCTTCCCATCCTTTACTACTTGCACGCTTTGCTTAGGCAGTAAAATTTTTCCAAACTTAGCATATAAAGCAGGTAAAACCACTAATGTTAATGCTGTAGAAGTAAACAAACCACCCAATACTACTATCGAAAGTGGTTGGAGAATTTCTTTTCCCGGACCACTCTCAATTACTAAAGGCGCTAATCCTAAAGCCGAGGTAAAAGCTGTCATCAAAATAGCATTCAGCCGTTCCATTGAACCTTTGATTAACAGTTCCTTAAGTGGCATTCCTTCTGCAAATTTAGTGTTGTAATTATCCACCAATAACAAGCCATTACGAGTGGCAACTCCAAACAAAGTGACAAAGCCAACCAAAGAGGCAATAGAAATAATACCGCCACTCAAAGCCACTGAAAATACTCCCCCTACCAATGCCAAAGGCAAATTAATCATAATCATGGCAGTAGAAGGAATAGATTTAACTGAAATATACATGATGACTGTAATAGCAACAAGGGCTATGGCACTGAAAATTAAAATATTTTGAGTAGCTCTTTCTTCTGCTTCAAATTGCCCTGCATACTGAATGTAGTAACCCGGAGGAATCTGTACTTGTTGCTGAACTTTGTCGCGAATTTCATTCACTATAGAGCGTAAATCTCTACCGCTAGCATTAGCAGAAACAACTATTAAACGAGAGACATTTTCTCTGTTGATAGTGTTTGGCCCAGTGCCATTTTCAATTGTGGCAACTTGTGCTAAGGGAATCTTTTGACCGTCAGGAGTATCAACTAATAAATTGCGAATTGTATCCAAGTTTTGACGTGCATCTGACTTTAACCACACAAGTAAATCGAAAGTTTGTTGTTTCTCCAAAACTTGAGAAACTACTCTTCCATTCAGGGCAGTTTCGATAATTTCAGAAAGTTTTCCTACTGTCAATCCATATCTTGAAGCAGCCGGACGGTTAAACTTAATTTGTATTTGTTCAATCGGTATTTGAGGTTCTAGTTGTAAATCTACAATCCCATTAACGGTTTTCATTACATTATCAACTTGTTGACCAATTGTGCGAAGTTGTTCTAAGTCACTGCCGAAAATTTTGACAGCGATCGCACTCCTTACCCCTGATAACACTTCATCCATGCGGTGAGAGATGAAACCACCAATATTCGGTGCTACCCCCGGTAATTTAGCAAATTCTTCCCGTAGCTTCTCAATCGTCCCCTCCCTATCTTTCATTCCTTCTTCGCTTAACTCAATGTCCAAGTGACCTAAATTTACTCCTGCTGCATCTGCATCACCAGGCGCACGTCCAGAACGTAACTGTACGTAGGGAAATCTAGAGTCTCCCTTGAGAGCGTGTTGAAGTGCTTCACCAGCTGCATTAGTAGTTTCTAGAGACACACCAGGATAAAGAGTCAGGGTATTCACCAAAGTTTGTTCCTGAAACTCTGGTAAAAACACTCTTCCAAATGAGGGAACAATCAAAGTTGCTGCTACTAAACTCGCAATAGCTAAGGCTAAAATAATTCCAGAACGTCGTAGAGAAAAATTTATTAAAGGATAATAAAGCCGCTTAAAAAATCTTGCTACCCAAGGTTCAGTTTCTGGCAAGTGACCGTAAGGCAACAATATTGCACATAAAGCTGGAGTTACTGTTAATGCTGTGATACTAGAAGCAATCACAGCCGCCATATAACCCAATCCCATTGGAATAAAAATGCTACCTTCTACACCAGTCAAAGCAAATACTGGTGAGAAGACAACTATAGTAATAATTGTGGCTCCAAATACCGAATCACGTACTTCTTGGCAACCATTAAATACCACATCTAAAACAGGGCGTGGGTGGGGAGAGTATTTATTTTCTCGCAGGTTGCGGTAGACATTTTCAGCATCGACAATGGCATCATCAACAGCGGAACCAATTGCTACTGCCAATCCTCCCAAAGTCATCGTATTTAAACCTTGCCCCACCCAGTTTAGTAGTAGCACTCCTACTAATAAAGACAAGGGAAGGGCAGTTAAACAAATAGCCAGGTTGCGCCAATTCATCAAAAATGGAATTAAGATAATAGCAACAATAATGCTGCCTTCAATTAACGCTTCTCGAACATTTTCAATCGAAGAATCTATATAATTTTCCTGGCGAAAGGTAGGGGTAACTTTAATATCTTTGGGTAAGCCTGCTTTAATCTCTGACATCGCCGCTTCAATCGCACGGGTGACAGTGGGAGTATCGGCTTGTGGCTGTTTGTTAATCATTACAATCACTGCCTTTTGACCGTTAAAGGTGCCATCACCTCGTTTAATCGCTGCACCGATTTGCACGTCGGCAATATCTGATATTTTTACAGGTGTACCATTGCGAGCAGTAATTACAGATTGCTGTAGTTCTTCTATAGATTCAATTCGCCCTATACCCCGAATTAATTTTTCGCGATCGGGAGTAATTAAATAACCACCCGGAGCATTAACATTAGCAGCAGAGGCAGCTTGCTCTACGTCTTCTAAGGTGACATTAAAAGCTCTAAGTTTTGCTGGATCAACTAATACTTGATATTGGCGATTATCACCGCCGTATGCTACTATCTGAGAAACACCACCGACAGCCAAAAGGCGGTTTGTTACTTGCCAATCAACTATGCGCCGCACTTCCATTAGAGAAGTTTTTTCTGATGTAAAGGCGTATTGTAAGACAGTTCCGATGGGGGAACTAGTAGGGGAAATTTGCGGTGTTTCAACTCCTTCTGGAAGTTTACTTTGCGCTTGTTGCAGTCGCTCTGTTACTAGCTGGCGTGCTTGATAAATTTCAGTTCCCCAGTTAAAAATGACTTTGACAACGGAGATTCCCGAGGCACTGGAAGAACGTACTAAATTTCAGTTCCCCAGTTAAAAATGACTTTGACAACGGAGATTCCCGAGGCACTGGAAGAACGTACTGCTGTGACTCCTGGAGTACCATTAATTGCACTTTCAATTGGTAAAGTTACCAGAGATTCTACTTCCTCCGGTGCTAGTCCTGGTGCTTCCGTTTGAATTTCGACTTGGGGCGGTGCAAAACTAGGAAACACATCTAAGGGCATTTGGATAATTGTACGAAATATCCAAACAGTAACGATAATTGTACCCAGAATGACTAACCAACGGCGAGCGATCGCCCATTTAATGATAGAACTGAGCATATTCAGACTTTAGGCAAGGGAAAGATGGTAGTTTGACCGCAGTGCTTGTGCATTGGCTAGCCTTTACCCCAGTTTCTCAAAATAAAATGAAATCAGTATGAAATTTCATATGTCAATTTTGTTTACCACTCCAGTACTGTTCCCACTCCATTCACCTTTTCAACTTCTGACAAAGTTTGCTTAGGTATTAAGAAATTGCCAAACTTAGAGTATAGTGCAGGCAATACAAGTAATGTTAATGCTGTAGAAGTAAACAACCCTCCCAGCACTACTACTGCTAAAGGTTGCAATATTTCCTTACCCGCACCCGTACCAATGACTAAAGGAATCATTCCCAAAGCTGAGGTGAGAGCCGTCATTAAAATAGCAACTAAGCGCTCCATTGAACCCTCAAATATGACTTGCCGCAGACTTTTTACCTGTGCCAGCTTGTTGTTGTAGTTATCTACTAGTAGCAATCCGTTACGTGTCGCTACTCCAAACAGAGTAATAAATCCTACTAACGACGCTACAGAAATTATCCCGCCGCCGATCGCAATCGAAAATATTCCCCCTACTACAGCCAGAGGTAAGTTAATCATAATCATCAACATTGCTGCAACAGATTTAACAGCGAAGTACATTAAGACTGCAATAACGACAATTGCCAGTGCTCCAAATACCAGTAAATTATAAGTAGCTCGTTGTTCGGATTCAAACTGACCGCCATATTGGATAAAGTAACCTGTGGGCAATTGTACTGACTGCCGCACCTTGGTTTGAATTTCATCCACTACAGAACCTAAATCTCGACCTGATACGTTTGCAGACACTACAATAAGGCGAGAGACATTTTCACGGTTGATTGTGTTGGGGCCAGTGCCGTAGTCTATACTGGCAACTTGAGCAAGAGGAATTTTTTGACCTGTAGGAGTATCTATTAGTAAGTTACGGATAATATCTAAGTTATTGCGAGCATCTTCTTTTAACCAAACCACCAAGTCAAATAGTTGCTGCTCTTTGAGAACTTGGGAAACAACTCGTCCATTGAGAGCAGTTTCTACCATCTCAGTCAGATTACCGACAGTTAAGCCGTAGCGAGCTGCTGCTTCTCTTAAAAATTGAATTTGCAACTGTTTAATCGGGACTTGGGGTTCAAGTTGTAAGTCAACAAGTCCCTCAATTCCATTTACAGCCGCTAGCACTTCAGTGCCAAGGCGACGCAGTTCTTCCAAATTGGGGCCGAAAATTTTGATCGCGATCGCACTCCTTACGCCAGATAATACCTCATCCATGCGGTGAGAAATAAAACCGCCGATATTCGGTGCAACTCCGGGTATCTTCGCAAATTCGGCTCGCAGTTTCTCAATACTTCCTTCCCTATCTTTCAATCCCTCTGCACTCAGTTCTACATCTAAATGTCCCAAGTTAACTCCACCTGCATCTGCATCCCCAGGCGCACGTCCAGACCTTAACTGCACTGATTTAAATCGTTTATCATTTTTGAGAGCATCCTGCATCACAAATCCAACTTGATTGGTTGCTGCTAGAGAACTTCCTGGATAAAGCAAGACTGCGTTTACTAAAGATGGTTCTTGGAACTCAGGCAAAAATACTCGCCCCAAACTTGGGAGAATAACCAAAGATGCTACTAAAGATGCCCCCGCCACCGCCAAAATAATTGTGGGGAAGCGAATCGAAAAATTTAACATCGGACGATAGAGTCTTTGCGATAAACCACTCACCCAAGTATCATCTGCGGGTAACTGTCTATTTGCTAATAAAATCGCGCACAACGCAGGGGAAAGGGTCATTGCTACAAAGGTAGAAGCAAAAATTGACACTAAGTAAGCAACTCCCATCGGTGCAAATATCCGACCTTCCACGCCTGTCAGCGAGAAAATCGGCGCAAAGACAACGGCAATAATTATAGTAGAAAAAATTACACTAACTCTTACTTCGACAGAGGTATCATATACTACTTTAAATGGGTGTACAGGAGTTCCTGCTAACTGATTCTTTCGCAAGCCTCGGTAAGCGTTTTCCATATCTACAATCGAATCGTCTACCACCGAGCCAATTGCGACAGCCAAACCTCCCAGTGTCATAGTATTAATACCTTGACCAAACCAACCCAAAATTAACATACCAATTAGAACTGACAAAGGAATTGCACTGAGGGTAATGATGGCAGTGCGCCAGTTCATCAAAAACATCAGCAAGATAATCGAAACGATGATAGTACCATCACGTAGAGAACTGGTAACATTTTCAATTGCTGCTTCAATAAAGTTTTCCTGGCGAAAAGTTTCTGTAACTTTGACATCTTTGGGCAAACCAGCTTTGACTTCCTCCATTGCTCTTTCAATGGCTCGTGTGACAGTCGGAGTATCATATTGGGGTTGCTTGTTAACCATCACTACGATCGCCCTTTGACCGTTTAAACTACCATCTCCACGCTTGAGGGCTGCACCAATGCGCACATCAGCAATATCTTTGAGTAGAATCGGCGTACCATTGCGAGCTGCGATCGCGGAATTTCCCAGTTGCTCAATTGAATCTATGCGCCCTACTCCACGAATCACAATTTCTTGATCGGGATTAATCAAAAAGCCACCCGCAGCATTGACATTCGCACCTCTGGCTGCTGCTGTTACTTCTTCTAGGGTGACATTAAAAGCCTTGAGCTTGGCTGGATCGACTAAAACCTGATACTGGCGAACATCACCACCATAGGCAATCACCTGAGAAACACCCGGTACAGCTAGCAGTCGGTTGGTAATATCTCGATCAACCAAACGCCGCACTTCCATCATTGGAGTTGTTTCGGTAGTGAAAGCATATTGCACAACTGTACCAATAGGAGAAGAAATCGGAGAAATTTGCGGATTTTCCACACCTTCTGGTAGTTTTTGCAGCGCCTGTTGCAACCGTTCTGTCACTAATTGCCGCGCTTGATAAACATTAGTTCCCCATTTAAAAATCACCTTCACAACAGAAATACCAACTGCTGAGGAAGAACGCACCGTTTCTACTCCCGGCGTACCATTAACTGCGCTTTCTATTGGTAAAGTAATTAAAGACTCGACTTCTTCGGGAGCAAGTCCTGGAGCTTCGGTTTGAATTTCTACCTGGGGTGGGGCAAAATCAGGAAAGACATCTAGGGGCATCTGGCTAAGGTTATACACACCCAAAAATGTCACAACAATAGCTCCTAGCACCACTATCCAGCGTTGGACAATCGACCACTTGAGAATAGCATTTAACATATTTAGTTCAATTTAAGATAGTGCGTGCTGCTGGTGAAGTATGGGCAATAGAATTTAGTTAAGATTGTGGATAATGAGGATCTTCATGTTCATTTATATTTGTGGTTGAACCAGATAAAGCTGGCGATTTAGAGTTATTATGATAACTTTCTGTTTCATGAACAGGAGCATCTAACTCCGACGAACTGCCTACTAGTACTAGCTGCTGCAATTTACTGCTACGACCAGACCAGAAAGCACCACCTATAAAAGCTATAGTGGCTATTGCAGCTCCTCCACCTACTCCTAGCAACCACAGCGGTACTGGTAAGCTAGACGTTTGAACCTCCGTTGTCTGCGAAGGAGCTTGTGTATGTTCGTCTACTTTTTGCTTAGTATCACCCCGCAATGATTGGGCATAAAGTTGCGGCGCACGTTGAGTAACTATTAAATCTCCCTCAAATAACCCAGTCTTTACCTCGATCGTGTCTCCCGAAGTTTGCCCTAAGCTGACTTCAATCGGTTGGTAAGCATTACCATTTTGCACGTAGACAATTTTTTTACCATTCACATCAACTACAGCTGAACTAGGAATCACCAACTTAGCAGCTGATGCTTGCTCTGTCAGAACTTCAAGCTCTGCAAACATTCCCGGTTTGAGTTGCCCACCTATATTATTAATTTCTGCTTGTACTGGTACTACTCGTGTTTCTCCTTCTACTAGTGTACCAATTCGAGAAATTCGTCCAGAAAAGTTACGCTCAGGCATACTAGCGACTTTTAAACTAATTCTTTGACCATTTCTTACCTTACCTAAATCTTTTTCATAAATATTAGCTGTGGCAAAAAGCCGACTATCGTTGACAATCGTCATTAATTTGCCACCTGCATCATTAAAAGTTTGACCAATAGTCACTTCTCTATCAGCAACCTTGCCGGAGATGGGAGCGGTTACTGTCACCAGTCCTTTAGCATTGGCACTGTTTCCTAGTTGTTGCAGTCGCGTTTGATAAGTAGTGTTACTGAGGTTGATACGTGATTGTGCTACATTTACTGCTGCTTGAGCGCGTTTGAGTTGATTTTCCGCCTCGATCACGTCCCGGCGGCTCTTGGCTTTGGTTAGTTCTGCTTTAGCTTCTGCTAGCTGGGTTTGGGATTCAAGGGCATTACGACGTGGTAAAGCACCAGCATCAGCTAATTGCTTGTCCTTGTCATACTTTTCTTGAGCAAATGATACTTGACTCTGTGCTTGAGCGATTTCAGAGTCAGCTATTTGTTGATAGCGATCGTAGTTTTGTTGAGCTAATCTCAAGTCTGCTTGTGCTTGTTGTAAATCAGCTTGAGCTTGTGCTAGTTTTTCTTGTGATTCAACTCGCAATGTCACCAAGTCTGGGCTGGTTACAACAGCAACGGGTTGACCTTTTTTTACTGTTGCACCAGGTTCCACCAACAATTCAACCACTTTTGCCCCAGTAATTGGGGTAGTCACTTCCACTTTTTGGCTAGGAAGAGTTTCGATTTGCCCTGTGGTTTTTATGCCAACAGCTAGTCGCTGACGTTTAACTAGCTCGACTTTAATCCCTAACCGTTTGGCTGTCTCTGCATCAACCTGAATTGAGCCAGTAGTTTGAGTGGCTTGGTTTGGGCCTTGAAATTCATCTCCGTGTCCGCCATGAGCTAGAACTACTGCGGGACTTGCTAATAACAACAGGCTTAGGAGTGTTCCAGAAACACGACTAATTGCTGTAGGTGGTTTGGGATAGGAGTTGGACATGGTGCTTCAAGTCCTTGAGTACAGGAAAGGGATTTCGTATCGTAATTAGTGTTATTGATGCGCGTTAGATCTACACACATTTTTAGTCTTTCATATAGAAATGAAATTAGGATGAAATCGCACTTAAACTACTCCTTAAATCAAGAAACACACAGCTAAAATTTTCAAACACTTTGGCTATTAGTGGTATATCATCTGCAAAAAGCAATAAATAATTAACTTACTTGTTGTACCAAGCTTGTCGCCATTGCTTCATTTGATTAATCTCAGCTTGCTGTGAATCAATAATTTCTTGAGCCAATTGCTTAATTTCAGGTTGTTTAGACTTATTCAAAGCATCTTGGGCCATTATTACAGCACCTTCATGGTGAGCAATCATTGCGTTCATAAACCGAAGGTCGAACTGTGCATCGGCAGATCCGAGATCCTCAAGCATTGTCATGCTTTTCTGTTGTTCTTTTGACATAGGAACCACAGATTTACCCTCGCCGTCGTAGGCAACAGGCTCAGCACTTGCTTGGGGATACCAGGCTTTCCGCCACTTCTGCAATAGCTCATTTTCTTCTCTACTTTGAGCAACAATGATGTTACGGGCTAATTTTTTTATTTCAGAGCGTTGAGATTTTTGCTCAGCTTCTTTTGCCATTGCGATCGCTCCTCGATGATGCAAAGTCATTGCATCAATAAACCGCAAATCATAGTTAGCATCAGCTGGGCCTAAATCCATTGCCATGCTGTGGTTCATGCCACCATGATTCATCATGTCGCTATCATGGTTTATCTGTTTGTTGTCACTAGTACCGCTAGCGACGGTATTTGGTGCTTGGCTTTGGTTTTGGGAAGCAGTTGTAGAACAAGCTGTAAGCACGCCGCCTGTTAGGGATGCAAGTGCTACAAAAGTAAACGCAAAAAATCCAGTTTTCCAAGAAATAGGTCGCATAGACATTAAATTAATTTTTGACTTTTGAAATTAAAGAGTTTCCTTCTCTATTTTGAAATCTCCAGTTAGATAGAGAGTTGACCGTGATGTACCGTAATTACCGTACATACTTACTATTTAGTTTGGCGTGAAGAAATGAAATGAGAATGAAATCTGCTTTACCACAAATAGGAAATTATTACTCTCCAATCTGTGAATACGATTGTTACTGATGACACTCAATAGGTAGTAGAGTCTTAAACTACCAGTCTCTTGGGTGCTGGCAAATTTATTTTATTTGACCACTGAAATATATTAAAAAATTTCTTTAAGAATAAATCGGTATTTCATTCTGATTTCATCAAGTTCTGTCAATCTAAGTGTAGAAGTGAACCAATAATATAGTTAAGCAGGTATAAGGCTGCACTATTTGCCATCTCCCATAACTCCTTCTAACTCCAGGTTTATATCAGATACGGCAACAGCTTGGCACACGATAGAAATAGAAGAATCTCTCTTATTGCTGGACAGCGATCGCGTGGGTTGGTCTAACAAATCAGCAAGCCATTGCGCGGTTGCAGCGCTACGGGCATGATGAACTATGCGGCAGATGGTCGTTTGCTGGAATACCAAAATTTGCAAGTTCGAGAAGCGGCTTTGAATGTAACTTGCTGTTTCTATCGGATTTAGTGCTTTGATGTTTGTTTGGATTTAACTTATTTATTAAGTGGTTGTTTACTCGTTGAATTTATTTGATTCAATCACTTGTAATTTCATCCTAATTTCATCATGCTATGATTTTATCTTTATTTAAATTACACTTGACAAATATCTGATAAAAAGCTTGTCTGACTTACTAATTTATTTTATTCAAAATTTGAAATTTCATCTTAATTTCATCATGATTTGAGAATCTATCTATAGGGGTGTCCCCTGTAAATATTTACTTTGGTGTGAAGAGTAAACAATCATGTCTAAGTTATTGTGGAAATGCCTGCTAATTAGTCCCGGAGTTTTATTAGCCAACTTAGCTTTTTCAGGAGCAGCATTAGCTGCTGAAATTCCAGTTCAAACTGAAGTTAAACAACAAGCAAATTCTCTTCCGAAAGATTCTCCTTTAAGCCAAACGCAGCAGTACAGTGATGAGACTGCCCAAGTCACATCAGTTTCGCAGTTTTCCGATGTACAACCCACAGATTGGGCATTCCAAGCTTTGCAATCCTTAGTGGAGCGCTACGGATGTATTGCAGGTTATCCGAATGGTACGTATCGTGGTAACCGTGCTTTAACCCGTTATGAATTTGCCGCAGGATTGAATGCTTGTTTAGACAGGGTTAACGAACTAATTGCTACAGCGACAGCTGATTTAGTAACAAAAGAAGACTTGGCTACCTTACAGCGTTTGCAAGAAGAATTTTCTGCGGAACTTGCTACCTTACGTGGTCGTGTAGATACTTTAGAAGCTCGCACTGCCGAACTGGAAGCTAATCAGTTCTCGACTACCACAAAACTAGTTGGAGAAGTGATTTTCAACGTTTCTGACATTTTCGGTAGCGACAAGAGGGCAGTTCCCTCTGGTGTAGATCCAGATACAGCTCCCGACCTAGATTCCAACATTATCTTCGCCGATCGAGTTCGTCTAAGATTGAACAGCAGCTTTACAGGTTCAGATCTGTTGCAAATCCGTTTACAGTCTCGGAACATCACTCCGTATGACACAAATGTAACGGGTACTAACATGACCCGCTTTGGCTTTGATGGAAATCAGGACAACGACACTGTCATAGATAAAGTCAACTATACTTTTAACCTGAGTGACGCAGTACAGGTAAAAGTTGATGCTGCTGGTGGTAATATATATGACAACATCAACAACTTTAACCCTGACCTTGCAAGTGACGGTAAAGGCGCTTTATCTCGCTACGGTCGCTTCAGTCCCATCTATCGCACTGGTTTCGGTGGTGCAGGTGCAACCATAACTTTCAACCCTAAAGGATCTTTCAGTGCATCTGCAGCTTATATAGCTCGCACAGCTAACAATCCTGGTTCAGATGGAGGTCTGACAAATGGTGCTTATACAGCTCTTGGTCAGATAGCCTTCCAGCCCAGTGATGCATTTAATATTGGTCTGACCTACGCTCGCAACTATCAAAATAGTCTGTCTGGTGTAAATATGTTTGAGGGCACAGGTAGTGTATACGCAGGTAACCCTTTCAATGGTGTTGCCACTGTCGCTAACCACTATGGTGTAGAAGTTGCTTTCAAACCCAGTTCAAAGTTAACTATTAGTGGTTGGTACGGTTATAGCAACGCAGAAGCCAAGGCAGATGGTACAGGTGTGGATGAAGGTGATGAGGCATCAATGAACTACTGGACTGCAACCCTTGCCCTCAAAGATTTTGGCAAAGAGGGAAACTTGCTTGGTCTCATCTTCGGTCAACCACCTAAAGTAAGCGACAATGATGCATTCACTTCTGCTGCAAGAACCACTAGGCGTGAAGACAACGACACCTCCTACCACCTAGAGGCGCTGTACAGACTGCAACTCACTGATAATATTTCCGTCACCCCTGGTGCAATAGTGATCTTCAACCCAGAACATAATAACGACAATGACACCATCTATGTAGGTACACTCCGCACCACTTTCACTTTCTAAAACTGCTAACTGATAGTGGTCAATTGTTATTAGCAATTAGCTATTGTCGATTACATAAATCTAAGCTCGCCTGCGGGCGGGCTTTTGTATGAAAAATGAGCGTATTGAGGTTTCCAGTTGATAGAAATAAGGATTGCTTTACTTATAATAATAGGTCAAAAATGATGCCTGTTTTTATTACCTGAAATGATGAAGAAATTTAGCTTTTTATTAATACTGTAGTTGGTTTTAAGTGCAGTTATAAATTTTCGGAAATAACTTCATATTTCATCTTAATTTCATCTTTACCTGTCAGAATAAAAATAACTCAAAAATAACTCAATAGACCTCTTGCAATTAGTTAGATTTAATAACTCCTCTAACTAAATTTCACTTACACCTACTGGGCAATGGGGTCTACTGAGTTTTTCTTATAAATTATCTACTGCTAAAATCATAGTACCTAGCATTTCGTAGATAGGTAAGGGCAATAAACTGTATTGACTCATTTACAACAAGCTCAATCAAATAACTCTCCTATAAGCCAAATTCTTTCTTCAGTTGTGCAACCCAGGCTTTGATTCGCTCTTCGGTCAAATCAGACTGGTTATCTTCATCAAGAGCAAGACCGACAAATTTGCCATCCCTAACTGCTTTAGACTCATTAAACTCATAACCATCAGTAGGCCAGTACCCTACTGTTGTACCGCCCTGCTCTGAAATTTTTTCTTCTAAAATGCCGAGTGCATCTTCAAAAGTATCAGGATAACCTACCTGATCGCCTGGGCCAAAATAAGCAACTTTCTTGCCACTAAAATCTATGTTGTCTAGCTCATCGTAAAAATATTCCCAAGCACTTTGTAGTTCACCAACATTCCAAGTGGGACAACCAATGATAATGTATTCAAAGTTTTCAAAATCACTTGCTTCAGCCCTTGCAATATCAAAAATCTCCACCACAGACTCCCCACCAAATTCCTTTTGAATCATTTCTGCTTCTATTTGGGTGTAGCCTGTTTCACTGCCATAGAATAAGCCAATATTAGCCATTTTCCCTCCTTTTTAGCTGACAATCTCCAACATTAGTGAAGAACACAGAAATCTAGCTTTAGCGCCTCAATGTACAAACTATTTAGTTGAGGATGAATGCTGATAGTTATGTCAAAGTCTTTCTTAGTAACACCCATGTTAAAAGCAAGAGCAATGCCTTAAATCATCTGTGCGGTAGATTTACTTTACTCAGGAAAAGAACAGACAGCAGCCTGTGAGTGCGATCGCTGCTATACCCAATGAGGACTCACCGTAAGCTGAAAAACTCTTCGCCAACTGTTGGATGAATACCAATTGTGCGATCAAAATGTTGCTTGGTAACACCTGCTTTCATAGCAAGACCAATCATTTGGATCACCTCTGCGGCGTAATTCCCTACCATATGAGCACCTAGAACTCGCTCTGAGTTGCCAGCAACCACTAACTTAATCAAGGTTTGTTGCTCCGATTCACCTATTAAGTTGAATAGTGGTTGAAACTTTTTAGAATAGCAGCGTACAGATTCACCAAATTGTGCGCGGGCTTGAGCTTCTGTTAACCCAACTGTAGCAGCTTCAGGTTGCGAAGCCAATACATGAGGAATAGTTTCATAACTAACTGTGTGAGGATGCTTGCCAAATTCTGTATCAGCGAAAGCGCAACCAGCAGCGATCGCCACTGGAGTCCAATGAGGTCTAGGAGTGCAATCACCAACAGCAAAAATGTTTGCCACAGAAGTACGGCTGTATTCATCTACAACAACCCCCCCTTCATCTACCTTAACCCCTGCATTCTCTAAATCCAGCCTATCTAAATTAGGGACACGATCTGTGATAAAGACAACTGTTTCTACAGTAACTGGCTCACTGTCACCTGATACGATTAAATTCAAACAATTCTGTGCTTGTTCAATTTTTTCAACAGAACTATTGCAGCAAATTCTGATTCCTAATCGAGTCATTTCCTCTTGAATAGTTGTGCGAATATCTTCATCGCAGCCTGGCAGAATTTTGTCTTCAGTTACTATCTGCGTGACCTTTGAAATTAGACCATTCATAATTCCTGCTAGCTTCACAGCAATATGGTTGCTGCCGATAATTGCTAAGTGTTCTGGTTGCTGTTTAAGTTGTAGCATTTCAAGAGTACTGATAGCATATTCAACTCCTGGGATGTTTGGCTTTACATCTTTTCCACCTACTGCAATCAAAATTTTGTTAGCTGTAATCTGCCTTCCTTCGATTTCTAAGGTGTGAGCATCTAATAATTGGACATGTCCTTTTAACAGTTCAACCCCTGCTTTTTGTAAATGCTGAGTATGCACCTTGCTTAGATGGTTGATTTCACGGTTTCTAGCTGCAATAAACTGACACCAATCAAAGTTTTTCTGAACTTTTCCCCAGCCGTATTCATCAGCATTTCTAAAAATGTGGGAGAAACTTGCAGCATAGATCATCATTTTTTCTGGAATGCAACCATGAACGACACAAGTACCGCCTACTTGGTCTTGTTCAGCAATTGCCACCCTTGCCCCATAATTAGCAGCCCGTTCTGAGGCAGCAAGTCCTCCCGGTCCTGCGCCAATTACAAAAAGGTCGTAATCAAAGCTCATAATTAACCTTGTTTATAAAAATTGCTATGTTTCCTTATATATTTAGCTTTTCGTAGAAAGATGAAATTTGCATGAAATCCTTGTAATCCTAAGTACAAAAAATTAGATATGCATACAGAAATGAAATTAGTATGAAATCCTTATATTTCATTGGTAATAAATACTCGTTAATCCATTAGGTAGAGGTAACTGTACCTCAACATTTTTAAGGTGAGGCTAGAGGAAATTCTGCCTCTGACCTAAGCAATTGGAGATGTAAAAAGCATGGCAATACAACAACTTACCTTAAACCAAGTTAATCAACAGATGCAGGAATGCATTCAGAACTGCTTAGACTGCCACAGCATCTGCTTGAATACGGTGACATATTGCTTACAAAAAGGTGGCAATCACGCAGAACAATCTCACATTCAACTATTGCTCGACTGCGCTGAAATTTGTGAAACCAGCGCTAATTTTATGCTAAGAACTTCCCAGTTACACGCTCGTACCTGTGGGGTTTGCGCGGAAGTTTGTGAGCGCTGTGCGGAGAATTGCGATCGCATGGGCGATGATGCTCAAATGAAAGCTTGCGCGGATATGTGTCGTCGTTGTGCCCAATCTTGTCGGCAAATGTCAATGGCAACTGCATAAGTCACTGTAAACGCTGTAAAAGCTGGCTGCCGTAATCCGGTAGTCAGCGAGTGCAAAACCACTATGCATACATAAACAGCGATCCAAGTAATTGCATAGGTTTGAAGAATGACTGTACAACAACTCACCTTGAACCAAGTGAATCAAGGAATGCAGGAGTGCATTCAGAACTGCTTGGACTGCCATAGCATCTGCTTGAATACAGTGACATACTGTCTGCAAAAGGGTGGCAATCACGTAGAACAATCTCATATTCGACTACTGCTTGACTGCGCTGAAATTTGTCAAACCAGTGCTAATTTTATGCTACGGACTTCCCAGTTACACGCTCGTACCTGCGAGGTTTGTGCAGAAGTGTGTGAGCGGTGTGCGGAGAATTACGTTCGCGTAGCGGCTCCAAAGGAGCTTCGCATGGGTGATGATGCTCAAATGAAAGCTTGCGCTGATATGTGCCGTCGCTGTGCCGAGTCTTGTCGGCAAATGTCTAACGTTGCAATCGAAACTCATGCAGAGGCACGTTTAAAAACAGACTTAAACCAAGACTTGTTAATCTAAGGAGAATTACAATGGCACATAAAATACCTCAATCCAGTGTAGATATTGCTGTTCATTGCGCCTATGAATGCGAACACTGTGCTGATGAATGCCTGGGTAGTATGCCTGAATGCGCTCGCCTGTGCATAGATTGTGCTCAAATATGCTGGACTTCTGCTGCATATATAAGCCGTAGTTCGCGCTTCATTCCCCAAATTGTTCGCTCTTGTATCGAAATTTGCGAAGCCTGCGCCAGTGAATGTGAGAAGTACCCAGATAACCCCCATTGTCAAAAGTGTGCACAAGCTTGTCGCCAAGCTGCTGAGGAATATCGCAAAATCGCCACTGTTGCAGGTGTGGCTTAATTAAGCTTAAACAGTAAAGGTAGCCGAGATGTATACTACCCTCCTTAAAGATTAAGGAGGGAAATGCATCACAGGAAAAAAGTTATTCATTGCTACAACTCCATTGCCTTGTACCTATTTGAAGATACTCAGGAATAAAACAATAAAACTTTAAGCGAGAGCGTATTTTTCCCTTGACTCTTCTGCTAACTGGAGATTCAAAAATAGAATTAGTTCTTCAAGAAAACGTTAACTTCCTGGAGTTAAGCAAATGCCATTACAACTTAAAGTTCCGAAAATCGTCTGTGCTTCTTGTGTAGATACCGTCACTAAAGCAGTTAAAAGTGTTGATGCAACGGCAAAAGTAGAAGTTGACACGAAAACAAAAATGGTCAGGGTTGAGACACAGCAACCAGAAGCGGAAATTAAACAAGCGATTGCTGCCGTTGGCTATCCCGCAGCTTAAAAGTAGGCAACAGGTAACTGACTGACATTTCGATGAGGTACCAATCATGCCACCGATTCATCCCGCTATTGTTCACTTTCCCATCGCCCTTGTCACACTCTCGGTTTTTGCTGATGGATTTGGTTACTTAATGGATAACGCGTCTTTGCAGGCAACGGGCTGGTGGGCGCTGGTTGGAGCTTTAATTGGGGCAGCGATCGCTGTTCCTGCCGGACTGTTCGATATGAGACGCGAAAGACTTGAGCATACAGCCCATCAGCACGTTCACACCCACATGAGGGTTGGCTTTACTGTTGCAGCTGCCATTGCAGGGCTAACAATTTGGCGCTGGCTCATCCAGTACAACCCACGCTTTAATTGGGGATGGGGTTATTTGGTGGTAGCTGTCGTGGTGCTGGGACTGACTTTGTTTCAGGGATGGCTGGGTAGCGAACTTGTGTACTCAAATGGCGTGGGTGTTGCTCCTACAGGACAGGGAACGGAGCCAGCAAACGAAGCGCAGCGGCGTATAGCTAGGGTTGCAGGAGGAAGCAATAGTAGCGATCGCCACAGCCATTGAAGTTCAGTTAAGTACCAGCTTCAATCACACAAATTATCTTAAATGTTCGTTACTGTTTCTAAAATTTAATCAAAGCACTAGCTAAAAAGCTAGTATTACTATGGATACCGTCACAGTTAAACTTCGGGGCATGAGTTGTGCCTCCTGCGCTAACAACATCGAAGAAGCGATTCGCACTGTTGCTGGTGTTAGTGATGCTAAAGTTAACTTCGGCGCGGAACAAGCTACAATTCAGTACGATCCCCTCAAAACCAATATAGAAAAAATCCAAGAGGCTATAGATGCTGCGGGATACTCGTCTTATTCCCTTCAAGAACAAGAAATGGTGACAGGGGAAGATGATGCTGAGAAAGCTGCCCGTAAGGCAGAGTCACGCGACCTCACACGCAAAGTTGTAGTTGGAGGTATTCTCAGCACCCTAATTGTGATTGGGGCATTATCTGCCATGACCGGGTTAAACCTACGTTGGGTTAGCTTATTATTACTAGATAATCCCTGGGTACAGTTAGTACTGGCGACTCCTGTACAGTTTTGGTGCGGTGCTTCCTTTTATCGAAATGCCTGGAAAGCCCTTAAACGCCATGCTGCAACGATGGATACCCTAGTAGCTTTAGGTACTAGCGCGGCTTATTTCTATTCGCTGTTTGTCACTCTTTTCCCTAGATTCTTTATCGCTCAAGGTTTAATGCCTGATGTGTATTATGAAGCTGCAACAGTTATCACCACTTTGATATTACTGGGTCGGCTGTTGGAAAATCGCGCTAGAGGTCAAACTTCCGAAGCTATCCGCAAACTAATTGGTTTGCAAGCAAGAGATGCTCGCATCATCCGAGATGGAAAAGAAATGGATGTACCCATCCAGGAAGTTCAAATTGGAGATGTGATTTTGGTGCGTCCCGGTGAAAAAATTCCGGTGGATGGCGAGGTGATTGAAGGTGCTTCCACGGTAGATGAATCAATGGTGACAGGCGAGAGTATGCCAGTTAAGAAGCACCCTTCTGATGAGGTAATTGGAGCCACGATTAACAAAACTGGTAGCTTTAAGTTTCGCGCTACACGAGTTGGTAAGGATACAGTTTTGTCCCAAATTGTCAAACTGGTACAACAAGCTCAAGGCTCCAAAGCTCCGATTCAACGTTTAGCAGATCAAGTGACTGGGTGGTTTGTACCAGCAGTGTTAGCGATCGCTATTACCACTTTTGTCATTTGGTTTGACGTTATGGGCAACCTCACCCTAGCGACAATCACTACAGTTGGCGTGTTAATTATCGCCTGTCCTTGTGCCTTGGGTTTAGCTACTCCCACCTCAGTGATGGTGGGGACAGGTAAAGGGGCAGAAAACGGCATTCTCATTAAGGGAGCCGAAAGCTTGGAACTAGCGCACAAAATCCAGACTATCGTGCTGGATAAAACAGGAACCATAACTCAAGGAAAGCCCACTGTTATAGATTTTGTGACTAATAACGGTACAGCCAACCGTAATGAGTTAAAACTTCTGCAACTAGCAGCGTCTGTAGAAAGGAATTCTGAACACCCTTTGGCAGAAGCTATTGTCACATATGCCAAAACCCAAGAGGTAACTCCCCAAGAAGCCAGGAATTTTGAAGCCATTGCTGGAAGTGGTGTCCAAGGCATTATTTCAGACCATCTAGTACAAATTGGTACGCAACGCTGGATGGAAGAATTAGGTGTTGATACCAGCGCCCTCCAGCAGCACAAAAACATTTTAGAAGCATCTGGTAAAACTGTTGTTTGGATTGCAGTGGATGGGGAAATTCAAGGATTGATGGGAATCGCAGATGCCATAAAACCATCCTCACCAGCAGCAGTCAGAGCGCTGCGGAGGTTAGGTTTAGAGGTGGTTATGCTGACTGGAGATAATCGTCGTACAGCCGAAGCGATCGCTCAACAAGTTGGGATTACACGAGTCGAAGCCGAAGTACGACCAGATCAAAAAGCGGCTACTGTGGCAACACTCCAAAGAGAAGGAAAACTGGTGGCAATGGTAGGTGATGGCATCAATGACGCACCAGCACGCTTCACAGGCAGATGTAGGGATTGCTATTGGTACGGGGACAGATGTAGCGATCGCCGCTAGTGATATCACCCTAATTTCTGGAGATTTACAAGGCATTGTCACGGCGATTGGGCTTAGTCGCGCCACCATTCGCAACATTCGTCAAAATCTTTTCTTTGCCTTTATCTACAATGTTGCTGGCATTCCCATTGCTGCCGGAATTTTGTTTCCCTTGTTTGGCTGGTTACTTAATCCAATTATTGCTGGGGGAGCAATGGCATTTAGCTCTGTTTCTGTCGTCACTAACGCCTTGCGCTTGCGGAATTTTCAACCCAAAACATTTGGTGGAGTTTAAGCAATGTTCAGTAAAAAAACAATTTTCGGACACCTTATTGCTTTGGGATTTTTGCTTGGTGTTACTTCAGGCGTAACACGTGCCCAAATGCCGCCAGGCGAAATGCCATTATCCGAAACAGAGCAAACTACTCAGTTTCGCCGCATTGAGCAACCTTTAGGTGTAAAAGTCGGTGTGACTGTGGGTGGCATAGCATTAATTGGGCTGGAGCTATGGTGGTTTATTTGGAGTAAAACCAAGTCCCAGCAGGCTGAAACTAATCAAGGAATAGAGGAAGTCACTATTTTGGTCGATGGTGGCTATGAACCAAGCCGTATAGTCGTGAATGCAGGTCAAAAAGTTCGGTTAAATTTCATGCGACGAGATCCGAGTAGTTGTTTGGAGCAAGTATTGTTACCCGATTTTCACATTGCTCAACAATTAGACCTGAATCACGTCACCTCTGTTGAGTTTACACCTGAAAAACCAGGGCAATATCCCTTTACCTGCGGTATGAATATGTTTCGTGGAGTCGTGGAAGTGCAAAGGTCAAATCTGTCCAATATGAATGGTTCCTCATCATTAAAAGCTCGTCACACTACCTACAGCAGTTCTTGATAAAAAGGAAATATTCAGTCTTAATCAAATTTTCTCAAATAGAAATTATTTCTGAATAGTGAACGTCTATTCGATTAGAATATATAGACAGCAGCCTGTGAGTGCGATCGCTGCCATACCCAATGAGGACTCACCGTAAGCTGAAAAACTCTTCGCCAACCGTCGGATGAATAACAATTGTGTGCGCATTCTCGTCAAAAGCGACTGTATTCGATAGGCGGTATTGTTGAGCAAGCTGGTGAGTTAGCAGGTTTACCTTTTCCAGTTCATGCCCATATGCTGCGGCATGGAACAGGTAACAATCTTTCTCAAACTGTACTTAAAGCATAATGTGATCCGAATTGTCCATAATTTCTTTTACTCAAGCAGATATTCGTTGCATCACTTGCATCCTAACTGCATTTGCCGCAGCAGTTGCAATGTCTTCCCAGTCACTCTCAACAAGCAGAACTCCAAGCAACTGTCGCAAAATGTCAGAATTTTGGATAAACTCTTCCCCGTACAGGTCATTTTGCATCAAGATACCTTCAAGCATTGGTAACACAGATACTTCTGGCGATTTTAGTCGAGATAACAAAAGCGATCGCGCAACAATAACCGCAGCTTCTTCTCCCACTCCTAAATTCCACTCGGAGAGCAGATGGCGGATTTCGCGGTTAAGCGAGACACGCAGTTGCGTCATTCTGCCCAGCAAACCAGGATTTTTCAATAATGCACTTATAGCTGTTCCCCAATCCAACCCTGCTATCACATCACAGTCAGCCTCGTCCTCGATACGGATTGCTTCTTGAAACGATCCGGGGTGAAATAGTAAATCGATAGCTTCGCCAATAGTTATTTCTTCGTTCATTATTTTTTCCTCCAGCACTATCGTAATGGGCGGCGCAGCAAACCGTACTCGAAATATGTCATATCTTCGTACTCTTCTTCGGAACCAAAGTTGGTCATGCCTTGATTTTCGTAAAACTGTTCGCTAGAACGCAACGAGTGCAAGCCAACTCTCCCACCATATCCCAACTCGACGCTCCTAATCCGAGCGTATCGCAGCAATGCCGTTCCCACTCCCTTATATCGCGGCGGGCGTTGGATTTCCTTACGGTTCCACGGAGCTGAGGTGATGTACTGAATATATACCAATCGCTGTCCGATAGCCTCTCGCGAACCGTGGAGTTGAGTTTCCACCATCATCAACCCTTGGGTGCAGCCTTCTACTTCGAGAGCGTAACCTTCTTCGTTTTCATTGTTGCTAATGTAGCCAAGTTTAAACAACCAATCCCAGAATTTATCCTCTGTCTGAAAAACACGCAATTGCTCGCGCCAAAGGTTTTCAAAATCATCAATGTGATTTTGTGCAAGTTCAACAATAACCCCATCGATTAGTTGATTGTCATTGCCACGATTTAACTGGACTTGTAAGCGCACCAATTTACCTGATATTAGACTTAATAATGAGACTTATTGTAATATTAAACTTAATCGTTAAAGCTTTATTTTGTGCAACTTTCTAAATAATGGGTATTACGAGATAATTGTTGTAATGCAATTCAGCAGTGGTCTACGGTATCTAATATAAGCAGCTGTTGTTAGGCTTTTCTTTCCCTCATAATTGATGTAATTATATTCCTCTTGTAGCAATAGTTTTTCAAAAATACCTAAATCTTTTAACGCTTTAAGTTTTTCACTAAAAATTTCTACTTCTTCAACATACTGTGTGCGAGCATCGGCATTATCTTCAAGGTATTGAAAAAACTCCCAATCAGCAATAACAAATTCAAACTTATAAACGTTTAAATTATATGTTCTCACCCATACTTGGCTGTATTGCTGCTCGTCTTTACCGCAATAAGTTTTGTAATAATCCCAAGCTTTTTTGACCTCAATTAAATAATTAGATTTATACTTAACAAGTAACAAATATCTTTTGGTAGCAAAAACATAGATTTGTGACCAACGATAAACCAACCGACTACGCTGCCCTGATCCGCGCCGCTAACCAAACTGTTGGGGAACCTCCCGAATGGTTGACTACTGGCAAACACGTTTACTCCCCTGAATACGGAGTAGGGGAAGTCATGGCATTGTTAGGCAAGCGGTTAATTGTCAAGTTTGTTGAAGAGGTTAACCCAACTCAATTTGGAGATTGGGAAGAAGCGAACGCAGATTATCACGCCAAAATCAAATCCCAAGAAAAAGAGCAGCCCCAGGAAGAGACTGCTGAATATTAATTTTTGCACTTAAGCTAATTCAACTAGCTCTCCAACGAGAAGAAATTCGTTTTCTCGCTCCAGTAACATTAATACGCATATTGATCACTTCCTTGCTAGCACGGTAATATTCAACAGCCTCATCTATTGTCATTGCGATTTTAACAATATGGAGGGCAGCTTCTTCTGAAATTAAAAGTGCTGGGCCTAACCAGTTTGCTTCATCTTCATATTCTTGGTTAAAATTCCGGCATCCGCATTCGTTGAAGACTTCATCTGGCTGGTGTTGAAGGATGCCATGACTTAACTCGTGAGAGACATTGGAAGCCTGACGTAGAAGGCTGTGAGCGTCATTGTGAACAATTATTCTTTGTGTACCATAAAACACTGTTATCGCAGAAAAACTTTTTGTGTCTTTTTCTGTGAGATAGCGAACCTCGTCAGGAATTTTATTTTGAAATTCCGACAGAGGAACAATAGGAATTGCTAAATGTTCAGCAAGCTGCCAAGGACATAAGGGATCATGTGGTTTTAGACCAAGCTCTGCCCGAAACTCCCTGGAATAAGCACTTGCCTCCTTCTTAAAGCCGCGACGGAACTTCGCCTTAACTGGCATAAGCATTTACCTCCTTCCTAAAACCACAGCGTAATGTCATCTCATTGATCCTTGCGAAGTTTCTCGTAAGCAGCTTTGATGACGGCTTCCATTGCAGATGCAGCTTCTGGCGTTAAATGGGGGTCTGCACGCAAATATGCCGTAATTTTAGCAAGTGGTTCGGATTCGGTTGGAGTATCCTGTTCGCGCTTGATGAAGGAGTCTGCGTTCAGCCCAGACCATGCTAACAGAGCTGCCATACTGTCTACATCTGGTCGTCTACCTTGCGCGATCCGAGTCAAAGTGGACGCACTAACGCCAGATTTTTCGGCAACTTGTTTCCAAGTCAAACGCTTAGACAGCCTCTGACTGTCCAATGCTGCGTAAAAGGCTTCAACATCAAACTGTCCTTTTGCCATTTTACCTCCAATTTCACTCTTGCAATTTTACATCAGGTGTGCAATATAATGGATGAAATTTCATAAGTGAAATCAAAAGTCAAATTTGCAACTAAAACTATGACTAACAATACAGTGGTTGAGGAAATTGAACTGGAAGCGTGGGTCAAGCAGCACGGAGCTGTACAACCACCGCTTGCAAAACACTACTTGGTGCGGATTGATGACCGAAGTTACAAAGTAGACGACCCCGTGATTACAGGAGGGCAGCTGCTTGATAAAGCAAGCAAGAGACCCGTGGATGAGCACCTCATCTTCCAAGTGCTACATAACGGTCAGTTGGAAGAAATCCGCCTTGATGAAACGGTCGAACTCAGAAAGCCCGGTATCGAGCGATTCATTACTTGGCGTAGCGATCGCTCTTTCCGTTTTGTTATCGACGGTCGGCGATTTGAGTGGGGCGCGCCAATTATCACAGGGTTAAAGCTGAAGGAACTTGCAGGTGTTGACCCTAAATCCTATGGAGTGTGGCTGGAAGTACGCGGTGCAGAAGACCGCCCAATTGCTGATAACGAATCTGTCGATTTACAAGCACCAGGAGTCGAGCGATTCTTCACTGGTAAAAAGACTACAACGGAGGGTTAAGTAATGAGCTTTTTACCCTCAAACGATCGCCAATACCTGGAAAACAGGGGTTTACCTTTTGAAGAAGTGGTAGATGCCAGTCAAAAGGGTGTCATTTTACGGGAATTTCAGTTACCACCTGGTCGTTTTGATACCGAACAGGCAGATATCCTAATTCTCTTGCCGAGCGGATATCCGGATGCACCCCCCGATATGTTTTACCTGCTGCCGTGGGTAAAGTTAGTACAAGGTGCAAAATATCCAAAAGCAGCTGACCAAGCACACCAATTTAATAGTCAGAAATGGCAACGATGGTCGAGACATAACAATGAGTGGCGACCTGGTACAGATGGCATATGGACAATGCTCAAACGGATTGAAAATGCTTTGGAGGTGGCTGCTTGATTTCTGCAAGCTTGACATTGCAAGAGCAACACTTAAATTCCCTGCGGGAATTGCTATTAACCACAGATGGGAAAGAGCGAGCAGCATATGTCCTGTGTGGAAAGGCCGTTATAAATACCGACCCTTGGGATGGACAGCCGCACCAAAAATTCATTTCATATGAAGTAATACCAGTGCCAGAGGATGAAATTGTTTCCTTCTCTGTCAAACACATTACCTGGAAAACAGATTCTTTTGTTCGGGCATTGCAAGTGGCACAAGCAAAGAACCTGACGGTAGCCGTTTTCCACAGCCACCCAGAAAGTTTGAGAGAATTCTCTATCCAGGATGATACTAACGAACCAGACTTAATTCAACTGGCACAAAACCGCAACGGCTCAGATACTCAGATTTTGAGTGTGATTTTAACACCAGATGGAAATTTGATTGGTCGCATCTGGGTTAGTTCCCAGGAAGTTATTTCCTTGCAGATGATTCGTGTTATTGGGCAGAAAATCCGTTTGCATTATCCAAACCGGGGACTGGGGATTTCTCCTCCGGCATTTCACCGACAGGCTTTAGCTTTTGGGAAGGCCCTCAATCAAGACTTATCCATGTTGCGTGTTGGGGTTGTTGGTTGCGGCGGTACAGGAAGTGCGATCGCCATGTTGCTGCCAAAGATGGGTTTTCGCAACATTGCACTTTTTGATAAAGACATTGTTGAGGACACAAATTTAAATCGACTACATGGTGCGCGTCAGTCAGATGCTGATGCTATGAGTCCCAAAGTTGAAGTTGTTGCCAAGTCACTTGTGGAACTTGGACTTGGTGTTCAAGTAAGAACATATCAAGCATGGATTGGGGAAGCTGACTGCCGCGATCCCCTAAAAGCGTGCGACGTAATTTTTTGTTGCACTGATGACCACACAGGTCGCCTAATGCTGAATCGGTTTGCCTACTACTATGCAACACCTGTGTTTGATATGGGTTTAGCAATTGAGGTTTCTCAAGAGGAAACGCCCAATTTTCAGGCTTTAGATGGTCGGGTCACGGTGCTTGCACCTGCGCCAGGACATACCTGTCTATTGTGTCGTGAAGTTATAAATCCTGTTGCTGCACGGGATGAAGCGTTAAAACGTAGTAATCCTGATGAGTACGAACGCCGCAAGGCAGAAGCCTACGTTATTGGAGAAGGAAACCCCAGCCCTGCCGTTGTTTTATTTACAACAGAGGTTGCAATTATGGCAATACAGGAACTTGTTCACCGCCTTCAAGGTTTCCGTGGTGAGGATGGTGCAGCAGCTCACAGGGTTCGTAAATTCCATCTGACGACTGACCGTAAACCAGCAGCAATCCCTAATCCCAATTGCCCAGTTTGCGGGACAGTCGGTATCCAGTGGTGGGGCAGAGGGGATGTTGTGCCTTTTCTCAATCTGGTGGAGTAAAGGATGTTTTTTCGTGGTGTAATCAGACAACTATTAATCTGGCTGCGTTTTATTCGTCAGCCAGACTTATCAGCACGGATAGTTCCAACACATCCTGCACCTGAGAATATAAAACCAGGGGAAATTTTAGTTGTTGGCGATGCTGAATATCAAAAATGGGCTTGTTTTCGTTGTCCTGGAGGATGTGGAGAAAGTATTTTGCTGTCCTTAAATCAAAAGCAGCATCCTTGCTGGGCGATCGCCATTGATTCGTTGGGGCGACCAACACTTAATCCTTCTGTTAGGCAGCTTAACGAATGCTACTGCCACTTTTGGGTACGTCAGGGAATTGTTGAATGGTGTGCTGATTCGGGGCAGGAATGAACTATATAGTTTTGTATAACAGAAAAATCTGCTCCCTACTTAATTTTAGGGTGTAAACATATACCAATTGCGTGAAATATTTGCGGAGTAACAACTCTGTGACGAAGTGCAGATTAATTATGAGGAAAGCGATCGCTCCTCTAGCTTTGAGTTAATCACCAGACTAAACGAGAAACCGTAAAATTACTACTAACTTTAGTTCGGTTTTTACTACAAGTACAATTGTTCTTTTTAATCAAATATGATTAAAATACAATGTAATAAAGTGCTACACAATAATCTATTGTAAGTCAATATTGGCTAAATTTAGATGAATTTGGTTACGAACTATAGGTAATACCAGTAAGTTTTTTCTGGAAGATAGATTTTAATTCAGATATTGATGATGGTGACATATGAAAAGAAATTACCATAGCACTGCGCTATGAATAGCCCAATTCAGTAAAGGTAAAAAATATAGATGTTTCCTCTGATTACACACTTTGAAGAACTGCTCAAGAACATTCAACCTCCTCAAGAACGCCTTGATGCAGCACGCGATTTGCCACCCGTAGTGCGTGAATACATCGCCAAAAGTAAAGATTTTCCTACTGTCTATCCTCACTCTCGACTTGCAGGCTCTTACGCTCAGGACATGACATCAGGGGATGTTAAAGACGTAGATACCTTAATACGCGTCTCTGGAGATCCAAAGGCAAATAAACCAGAAGCTAAACGATTAATTCAAGACATGAAAAAGTTGCTTGATGGTTTGCCAAAAGCTTTGGGCTTTGACGGATATGCAGAAGCAGAAATAGAGGTAGAGCGGGCACGTCGTTCTGTCCATGTCTACTTCAAAGGCAAAGACTTCCATCTAGACTTTGTTCCTTGCATTGCGCCAGATGGATTCGAGGGTGTGCTTTATGTCCCAGATCGAGGATTCAATAAGTGGATTGCATCGCACCCCATTGGGTATATTAACTTACTGAATGAACTACAAAATAAACACGCTCGCAAAGTTAAACCACTTGGCAAGCTTCTGAAGCACTTTCGTGACTGCCAAATGAAAAGCCGCAAACCCAAGAGTTACTGGCTTGGTGCTCTGCTGGTTTATCACATCCAACAGAACACTTTAGATATGACACAGCCTTTGGCAGTCCTATTTTATGAGCTTTTGGATGCTATTTACCGCCAATACGATCACCTGCTATATACTAGCAATGTTGCAACCCCAAACCTCCCCGATCCAATTCTTGGTCATAACATCTCTTGGAACTGGAGCCGTACCCACTTTGAAACTTTCATGAGACGGATTAATGAGGGACGGAATTGGGCAGCTAAAGCTCTAGAGACTAACGATCGGGAGAAGGCGATTAAATACTGGCAAAAAATTTTTGGAGAAGAATATTTTCCATCAGAGGTGGAAACCGCTGCATCCAAATTAGCTAAAGCGGGTTTACCTGGTAAATCTTACGTCAGCTCTACTGGTTTGATTCTACCCAGCCAACCTGCTTCTGGTTTATACACCTCAACCATTGCAACCAAGTTTCATGGGATTGACCAAAGCTGAATATTATCAATTGAAACCCACTATCAACCTGGGGCTACAAAACCTGCACATACTGCACCGATTCCCTGGGTTCGTTTACAGGCGAGAGCGCGGGGTAACTGTATGGCGAGGAACACTTCAACCGCGTCAGTTCTCGCCAAAATACCGAGTAGCAATCCGCTACAAACTCAGTTCTTACCCAACCGTTAATGTCATATCTCCGACTTTAGCACCACGACCTCCCCATGTCTGGAAAGACGGAACTTTATGCCTCTACTACCCCAAAGAAAAACAGTGGCAGAAAGATATGCTGCTAGCAGAGACTATCATTCCGTGGACTGCATTATGGTTATATTACTATGAATTGTGGCTAGATACAGGAAAATGGCTTGGCCCATCTTCACACGCCTCAGATTCAAAACTCCAAAGTTGGAGTTCCAATCCCGTTGAAGGGTACTCTATTGTAGAAAAACCGACTGAGCAGCAAACTGCATGACAGAAAGCGAACATTTGACTCCCTCACTTCTAGAACCACAGTCTCGTGGTGGTGATATTGCTGAAGGTGGCTTTTCCTTTCAGGAGCAAGTCATGCTTGCTCGCATCCCTGCTTGGCTAGCACAAGATGGCTTCACAGCTATGATTCGAGAAGGGATTGGAGATGTAGAGGCAAAGTTTTTTGTACCCGGTCGTGGGTTTGCGATAGAGTTTCTTGAAGTTAAAGACCATACACTCCAACCATCTAAGTTTTTAAATGAAATTCAACGGTTCCGAGAAGTAGATGTTGGTAGTCCAAACACTTATCAGCAGTTTATACTTGTAGCAGCAGGAGTTTCCAGAGACTTAGAGCCTTTGGTAAATGGATTGCGCCGCGTTCGTAATCCTCAAGATTTTTACGAAGAAAACTCTACAGTCAAAGAAAATTCTTTCAAAGAGTACACCCGCCTAGTCAAAAAAATTGGTGGTACAGAACAAGATGCCTTTTTCATTTTTGAAAAGGTGATAGTAGAGGCAGATTGGAACACTGCAAAACCTCATGGCGAAGCTCTTTTTAAGCAGTCTTTGGCTGACAATCTGAGTGAATATGAAGATTTATCTTTTAGAACTTTTGATAATATTTATAATCACTTAGGTACATTTATACGACAGCGCAAGAACCAAAATATTACCCGCAAAGACTTAGAGACAAAACTACGGGAAAAAATTCCTCCCAGTCAACTTCCTGCCCTTCGTCCCATCTTGATTTACACAGCCATTGCCTCTGAAAATAACCCAGAGCATCATGGATTGTATTTCGATTGGGCATCTTTTTCTGGTGGTGAAACTCGTGCAATTGCCCCATCCCAACAGTGGAATCACTTACTGATTGAACTACAGGATACTCGAAGCTGGATTGAAAAGTATAGAAATACTAAGCGAATCAGGCTTGCTGGCAATCGTCGTCTGGCAGCATGTCTTGCAATAGGATCTGTCTTCTCAGCTGTTAGGGGCTACGCCATCGAAATGGAATACCGTGGAGAGGTATGGGCAACAGATGCTCATCCCACTCAAGAAACCCCCGTTTATCCTTTAGCTCATCAGATTATAGGTAAAACAGGAACCCGCTTAGTTGTTAGCATAGGCATTATTCGAGATATTATTCCTGAAGTCGAAGTCAATCTGGAGAAGTATGGACTCACAGGTGAGCCACTGCTTCACATTAGAGGAGAGCAGCCTATTAGTTCCCCACAACATGCCAATAATGCCGTTGGAAGCATTAAAAAATTAATTGTCAATACATTAGTATCTCTAGGTGGTAAAGAAATTCATTTATTTTTTGCTGGACCTGCTCATCTTGCTCTGTTTCTGGGACATCGCTTGGATGCTACAGCACCAATTACTTGCTACGCATGGGTATCTAATGGTCAATACTCTAAAACATTCCAACTCTTCTCAGCAATTTCCAGCTAAATTTGTTTCAGCAAACTAGCAATAGTTTAAATGCAGCAATACAACCTTGCGGTAAAAATAAACTAGGTATTAAGGATTTGTGCGTTGCGTTACTTCCAGACAGCCCTGTGACTTTCACAAGAAAATATCCTCATTTGTGAATCATCAATTGACCGCAAATCTTACTTAGAGGATAGAGTGGCCACCCCAATCAAGCTAGTGTGTTATTTTTCTGTTGTGTATGGGCTGCACGCGATCGCATCAACTCTTTCAAATACACTCCTATCTTAAGTTATGTCCTGCTGCCACTTTATTTGTTTTATTGTCTGGTTTTTATAGCTGTTCAGTGCTATGAGTGACAAAACAAGGTTACGAAGTTCTAGCAAATTGTAAAAATCGAATAGCTCAAGTTTTAAGTTAAATATTTTCCCTACCTTATTACTTTCGCTAGTCAACTAGGGGAGAGAAACATTCAGTACGAAAGACTTAACCTTTTTGTTAGGCTGTGATATCTTTATAGCTTCAATTTCAAAATAGTTTTTCGCAGCTTCAAGGGTTGGAAAATTTTTTGTATATCTCTGAGCGTCTGATTTACGATAATCTTGCTTACTCCATTTATCACAATAAAACCAACCAATAAGGTAAACTCCATGTTGACAACTGATATCGCTAAGATAGCGGTCAAAAAGCTGTTCTTTCATTGAAGTATTAAGTTCTTCATTCCATGTTCCCTTAACTTCTATAATCACACTAAAAGATTCAACGGTCTGATAATTACCATATTCTGAAGTACAGTCGATACGCAAATCTACATAATCTGTTCGATTAATTTCGACTTCACGACTAACAATCATACCTAATGGTTTAAGGTCGTTATCCAAGTGCCTTTTTACATAAGAAGATAAATCATCTTCATCTTTAGGTGTAAATAAATTTTCTTTGAAAATTTCATTTTGTTGAGTTTTGATGGTAGATTCCAAATTAGGAACTATTTTGTATAGTGGCTTTATAATTGTGAGAACCAACTTCTTCAGTACACTAATTTTTACCTTATTCCACAAATCCATTACAGGTAAAGTTTCATTATCCTGAAGTTTATTCTCTAATCGCTCTAAAGATTCATAAACTAGATTAAGCAGCTCATCCCCGCTACGAATGAGACGTACTTGACGATTCCTTGCTAGTCCAAGAATATCTTGAGGAAGAGGGCGAGGCCAAGTTTGACTACGAGTTTTAGCTTGAGTATATAAAAGAACTGAATTCAACCAAAGTAGCTCTGGAAACTCGCTTTTAATGCGTTGCACTTCTACCACGGCTTGTGGAGTTCCGCGTTCTCGAATATGTTTCAAGACAGCACTTTTTAACTCAGCAATATAGTCTCTGATGCCACGAGTGTATATACCATAGTGTTTAGGATCTTCAGCGTAGGGATATTGATGAGCAAGCCAAATAAAAAAATCTGCTAACTCACCTTCGGATAGTATAGAGCCAATATTAACAAAGACATCATCATACCGTATAGCATCCTCAACAACCGCTCGACCAAAACTAGAATTTTGTTGAAATAATGGCCATAGGAAAGACCATCCAGCATCT
The DNA here is from genome assembly GCF_030381805.1 of Chlorogloeopsis sp. ULAP01. Taxonomy (NCBI): domain Bacteria; kingdom Bacillati; phylum Cyanobacteriota; class Cyanophyceae; order Nostocales; family Chlorogloeopsidaceae; genus Chlorogloeopsis; species Chlorogloeopsis sp. ULAP01. The sequence continues at coordinate 153,643 of NZ_JAUDRH010000012.1, read as the reverse complement.
TCTGCAAAGCTTAGAAGTGTTGAAGCTGCAATTATCGGCTCTTGCCAACTCTTAAAATAAATTAAGAGTAGCAATAGTTGTTGTTGCAGTAAAGGTAAAAACCACCATCTAACATAAAGATGATTATTTATGACTGTTGAAAGCCAGTCTAATATACTTTGAGTAGTATTGAGTACTTCTTGTTCAGAAATGGTTAAACTCTCAATGAATTTATGTAAAATATTTCTGACTTCTTGACTATTTTGTTTAATTAAAATCTCTAGTAATTTTCTCCATGTTTCCAGTTTCAATCTTGGTTGCTCTAGTTTGCTCAAAATTCTATGAATTAAGCAATTATCCCAGCAATCTCTCAAATATTCTACTAATGCTAATATATATGGTGGTTCTTCCTCGTCATATATATCTATAAGTTTAAGAACAGTTTGAATTGTTGTTTCTGGATTATTATCATACGCAATTTTAACTAATTCATATTTCACTTCATTCTGTTCAAATAAGCGACTACCGTAATCAATAATAATAGGTGTCCAATTATTCCAAATTTCTTTAGGAAGATTGAGAATAAAATTTCTTTCTTGTTTTAGAAGGATGTAAAAAGCCCGATATCCTGCCGATGCTGGTCTATATGCTTTTCCTACCCATGTTTCTACATTTGGAATTTGATTGCAAACATAATGTTTTGCTGCTTCTATAATCTTTGGAGAAATTATAAAATCTAGATTCTGCCAGATTGGTAATTTTTCTAAATCAACCTCATACTCTAATAAATATTTATTGTCTAAATCGTAAGATATCCAATAGTTTAATTGCCACCAAGCATCTAAATTTTTTTCTAGAGATTTATCTAACAATTGATTGAGAGTTTGATTTATCTCTTGTAATGAAATTTCAGCTTCTTGGGCATGTTTACTCTCTATATATTGATTATCTAACTCTAAATTATTGTAATAATAATTTCTGGCATAACTTGCTTGCTCTGAATCCAACTCAATTGGATCTATATAGGATGAAAAAGCTTCTTTTAATTCTGCAATATTCTTATTTATAATATATAATATTTGTTCTATATGTTCTCGATTTTGTAAATTAAAAATTTTCAATAAGAAGTTAATCCATACTTTTTTATGCTCTATAGTAATAGCTGTTTTCCAAGAATTGATTAACCATAAAAAATCTTCGCTCCTAAGAATTTGTAAGCTATAAAATTTAGTATATAAATTTGGATTATCAATAATTTTTTTAAAATTTATAAGTAAGCATTCGAGTTTAGAAAATGTATATTTTAGAAAGCTGTACGAACCTGCTTTCACTGCCAAGATTAAAAAATATATTTGCAAAAATGGAATGCTTTTATTAACGATTAGATCCGATATGGCTACTAAAAGCTTATAGCGTTTGTTATCATCATTCCATAACCCCAATTCAAACAACTTTTCAAGAGAACTTCCGCCAATTCTTTGATACTCAAACATTGCAGTTAAGATTATCTCAGCAAGAGACTCTATAACACCTGGATAATCAATAAATTCAAACCCTTTACCTATTAAAGAAATTATAAGTTTACGAAATGAAGAATCTAACCCTTTTCCAGTTCCACTTTCGTCAATCAACCTAAGTTGTTGATTAAACCAAATTTGTTGTTCTTTAACCCACTCTAATGCTATTAGTAAATCATTCGGTTGAATATCTTTAACTAAATCCTGAGTCAAAAAATTTTCGTAGGCTCCGAATGAATTAGACTTTTTTGGAAATGTAATTACACTGAATAATTCTGTTGCCGACAAGTATTTAGGCCAGGTGGCTTTTAAAGCATAACCTCTCAATGTATCCAGTTCATCTTCTGGATTGTCGTTTATTAAAGGTTTAAGCTGGGCTTTTATATCTTCATCGGCAATACTACAAATAGTTTTTGCTGCTTCTTGACGAACTTCCATAGATTGAGAAAAATCAAGAGCAACTGATAAAATTATAGATTGTAATTCTTTTAATTCACAAACTTTAGCAATATAAATGGCTAACTTTCTTACATCATTTCCTCGATTTACTCCTTCAATATAAGCTTTGAGTTGTTGAGATAAATTTGGATGATAAAATTTATCTCCATAAGTTAAAATTGGTAAATCATAAGATACTATTTTATTCTCTTCACAAAGTTGTAGAATAGCAGTAACTAATTTAGATCTATCTTCATTACTTTCAGTATTAATATTTCCCTTCAGTATAACTTCAGGGTCTGAATTTATAATTTCCTGAAACATTTCAGGTATTAGGTATACAACCCAAGCAGCTGTTCCATGTAACTGAGGAACAAGTCTGCCGTCAGGATGAAATAAGAGACTTTTCACCTGGGGTAAAGCCAAACCCTGTTGCTTAATATACCAAGCTGCTAAAAATTCAGCATAACTTTGATGTGTCCAAACAAGCTTATCAGCAGAATCATTAGAGTAGCGTGTGAAAAACCCTTTAGATAAAGTTTCTATTACAGCATCTTTATCTACCGAAATTTTGTTTTTGAAGCCGTTTCTCTCAAAATACTCATTGCCACCAATTAATTCTTCAACAGTTATGGTGGCATCCCTATCAGGGATAGCATCTAAATCTATTCCTTTCCAAATAACAGGGCGACCCGTAAAAATTGAGATAGCGGCTATACGTGCTGCTACAGCCAGACATTGATGCTCATCAAGTTTAATAAGTTGTTGGCGAAGTTCCGTTCGCTCTCTACAAAGCCTTTGGCAGCCTTTTAAGTAAAGATCTGCTTGATTAGAGGGAAGTTGCTTGTTACCATCTTGATACTCTGCAAGCAGTAATTTGAGAGTAACTGGTCTCGCTGCCAAAGGAACAAGCTGTTTGTGATGAATTTCTAGCAGAAATTCATCAGGGTTTATACTATTGTCAGTAGCAGCTAATTTAACATCATCTGCCGTTAGTTGAGCTAACTCATAAAGTCCAAAAGCATCATTATTCCAAATCTTTTTCAGGTTTTCTTCCAACTCCTTGCCCCAAGATCCAGTGCGGCAGGCAATACGCAGAAATAGACGATTTAGTTTATCTTTATGCTTATTAAATTCAATGATTAGTCGCTCACAAATATTCGGAATTCTGGATTGACACTCATCTAAACCATCAAGAAATAAGTGCAAGCAATATGTACTTTGCGTCCAGGCAAGAAAATCTGCTGAATTAAATAAATCGTTGTAAAGAGTTAGTTCACTCCCACAAGCTCCAAGGTTTACAAAAAGTACTTTGTCTTCTTGAGGAATAGAATTTAATTCACTATCTAGTGTGTGAGTTTTACCCATTCCAGACTCTCCTAACATAACTAAACAGGGAATTTTAGATATTTCCTGAAAAAGGACTGCATCTGGATGAGTAATAATTTTCTGTGATGGTAGCCTGTATACTTCTAGAAATCCAGTACTAACACGACTTGCACTTCCTGCTTTGTACCAAAACCGTTCCCATTTGTAATTTCTGTCAGTCATACTAAGATAACAATAATTTTTTACTAAAAATTTTTCTTAATTTCTGACTTAGTACAAGTCAACTATAAAAGCGATGCTACTGATGCTGCTTTTGTTTAAACGATTTTAAACTTGCGTGGATGGTGTGAATACATTGTCTTACTAGCTTGTAAAGTATATTTTGTCTGAAACGGATGTTTTATGTTGCAAATCATAAGTTCTGTGAAGTAGCGATCGCCCTCCATGAGTTGGGCACATTCAAAAACCCCCAACATCTTCTTCTCCTGCACCACTGGAGCCTTCCCCAAAAAGCCAGTCGCTATCACTGTCGGCATTACCTCCGCCATCCACTTGAAGATTTAAGGAAGGTATTAGCTGTTCAATTTGGCTTTCAAGTCGGGAGATCGCCAGCGTTAAAGAAGCAAGTTGCTCCCTATCCTTCTTAATTTCATTTGAAATCCCCACCCGCAATTGATTTAACCGCTCTTGGAGGGTATGTACTTCCGTTTTGGTTGCAGAAGGAATATTCACCTTCTCTTCCAGGGCGGCGATTTGAGCTTTCAAAGCTTCAATTTCGGCAGCAGTTGCACTATCTGCATCATCCGGACTCTCTTCCACAAGTGCTTGTTTAATACAATTCAGCACAAACTCCTTAAAAGTGAGGCGCAACTCCTCAGCACGCTGCTTGGCCTGCTTCACCAACTCCCGGTCTTCTTCAGACAGAAGTTTTATATTTATCTGCGGATATTCCACCAGTCCCTCGCGCTTTTGTTGTGGAGAAGTGAGAAGAGTAGGGGAAGTGGGGGAAGTAGCGGGAGTAGGGGGAGTAGCGGAAGGAAATGCTCTTTCTCCCCCAGCTTCAAAAGCGATGGAATAGTTATTTACTTGCAAGTCTCTTAGTGTTTCATTAACCAAGATTCAGAATGATTAATCATATTGACTAATCCACTCAAAATCTGGTTATAGGTTCCGTAGAGTTCTCGACCAATCTCAACATCCAAATAACCACATTTAACACTAAACTCTATCCAGGTTTGAGTTTCGGCTGCTTCTGCTTCACAGTCATTCAATTTAGCGACGAATGCTGCCTCATATCGACGCTTCCTCCACGCCTCAGCTAAATTCGCACACACAGAACGGGATGAGCGACGAATTTGATCGGTAAGCGAATACCTTTCCTCCACAGGAAACTTTTTCGATAATTCAAAAATTTGCATCGCTGTGTCAAATGCCATCTTGTAAATTTCTAAATCTTGATGCTTTCTAACCAGTTCTTTAACCATTTGCTTCGAGTTCTAATATTTACTAACTCCCCCTACCTCCCTATCTCCCCCTACCTCCCTATCTCCCCCTACTTCCCTAACTTTCCCCACTACCATTATCGCACACGGGATATCCGCGGATATACGATATAGATTATTTTCAATGAGTAATTTTGTGGTGCTTGGGAAAGAATTATTATAAAGATACCGGGAATTGTCATTCTCGGCATCATAATTATCAGTGGGGGTTGGGGAATTTTATTATGGAAAATTTACCCGTCAAAAGCGTGGAATCACTTGCTGTGGAGGTAGTGACTCTACCGCTTGATGAAGCTCGTGTTGCGCTTGTAGATTATTATTTTCCCAACCGCCAGAAAATTAATTCGACACAGCAGCTAATTGAGCTATGGGTGCATTCTGTCACTATTAAAAGCGACCAAACGCGACGGGCATATCGGCAAATTGGTTATGAGCTTGTCGATTATATGCTGTCGCGGTTTGGGATATCTGATTTGAGGATGGTAACGTTATTCCATCTACACGCTTATCTGGCTTGGCTCAAAGATGAAAAGCCAGTACGGGGAAAGAAAAATACTTATGGAATTAGTAAAAATACTGCGGCTAAGTACACGGCAGCGATTAAAAGTTTGTGGGAATGGGGTACTAGAGCTTCTATTGGTTATTTTGCTATCGACTTGGGCAAGGACTTAAGCATCCAGTGGGACGATAAGCTCGCAGAGCGCATTCTCTCGGAACGCGAGATTGCTAAGTTGGAAAAAGCGGCGATGGCAGTAGACTTGCAACATAACACTAATAAGATGCATTGGCTGCTGTTTACTCTCATGTTTTACAGTGGGGTGAGGGCGGGAGAAATTGCCCGGCAAACTTCTGATTATGGTAAGCGCGTAATTACGCCGGGGTTATTTTGGCGGCAGTTTCGGGAGGATGGGGATTGTCTGTTGTTAACTGTGACGGGGAAACGAAATAAAACTAGAACTATTAGTCTCGATCCGGAAACTAGTGCGGTGCTACTGGATTACCGTGGGGATGCAGGCAACGATCGGCCGGTGTTTCCCAGTCCCAGCCGGCGGGATAGGGGTAAACCTTTAAGCGATCGCGGGTTGCGACTGATGATGGAGGAAATTTCTGCTTGTGCGGGAATTAAGTTCAGCGCCCACTTTCTCCGCCACACTCACGCAACGCTGGCTAAAAAAAATGGAGCTTCTGATTTTGACTTGCAAGCAGATTTGGGTCATGCTTCCCCGGCGACAACTGCAAAGTACATTCACCATGTCGGGCGTGTTGGGACTTCTCACGCACTGCGTAAAAAAAGCAAACATAGGTAAAGCATGGCAGTGCCAACATTTCTTTGGTGTAGCATACAGTTTTCTCAATTAGGTGCGACACGATGGCGCACGAATGGCTGGAAGTCCCTATATATAAAGCTTCCAGAAGATGAGTGTTGGAGAGACATCCTTTAGCGTTGGGGGTGGTATAGTCTGTCCGAAGCGTTCCATTCCCAAGCGACACTCATCGGATCGCGGTTGCGCGACCAACTCAAAAATTCTTTGGCGCTGTTGTTTTCTCTTTCAGCGGCCAGACCTTGGGGGCTAACACCGAGTCTTCGGGCAAGACTTTCGTTTGTCCTGGGTTGTAGCTCAACTTGTGTTTGTTGGTATGGGTACGCTTGTCTTCGCCCTTTGTTATTGCCTAATCGAGCGGAAGCGATCGCCCGTTCGATTAGCTCCAATTTTTTGGTGATAGCTTCAAGTTTTGTTTCCATCGAGGAGCCTTGATCGGCAAGATGGGATTCGAGTTTCAAGAGCTTCTGTTCTAGCTGTTTGACTGATTTACTGCCTGCTGTGACATCGATATCATTTTTGCTATCAAATTCTCCTAGTAATTCCTCTAAGGCTTGTAGCAAGGCAATTGTATGCCCTTGCCGATGTAGCTTGGATAGCCGCCGAACCACCCCAATTAGTGGAACGGGCACGCGGATCATCTCACTTGGTGGGGACTTTTGTTCAGCCATTTGATATCAATTTTGATATCGATATGTTGATTGTAAAAGGTTTGGCATCATACTGTCATTGTTTTGCAAAATTGTTACATAATGACACAAATTCCGATGGGAGCGATGATGCGGAAGTACCCATAAGAAGTGCGATGGCACTCATGGATGAGGGGAATTATGGGACAATTCGAGAATCCGATTGCCACACGACTGGTTTAGGCAGTTTTTTCGCCGCTTGGCATTGGCAGGGTACGGCAGGAGGTAAGCAGATTACTTTGCTTCGTTTTAGCGCCTGCGTGCTTCTTGCTTAATGGCATCAATACTGCCATACTGCCCAGATCCACTATCAATGCCCTCCTGCCAAAGGCGACGCAACTCATCAACATTCTGTAACTGAAGCAAGCGTTTCTGCTTCCAGTCGCGCAGTGCTTCGCGGATAACTTCACTGCTGCTGGCGTATTCACCAGATTCCACAGCATCACGGACAAAAGCAGCCATTTCTGGCGTCAAGGCAACACTAATTTTTTCAACGTTAGGCATATCTTTTCTTCCTTTTTACTCTAAAGTAGCAAAGATTCCTACCAAATCAAATGAAAATTAGTTTACCTAAGAATAAAGCGTGAAACCCCCAAACTAGCAGATGGTGCGTAGCAAGATGCACATCTTCCAGCTTGAAGGATTCTTAGTGCGACAAATTCCCTTGGAATCAGCTCCCGCGTAATGCACGAGCGTAATGCTCACAATTTCCCCTTAGATCTGGTGTCGGGTGAAGTCGCTCCTATGGCTCTTACCACCCACAGTTAATAATTAATCAAGACGCAACCAATGGCATCAAATGGCATCAAACTAAATGAAAGGCGCTCTCAAGGAAAGGGGGAGGCTTTTGAGTTTCTAATAGCAGGGATGTCAATGTTTTCATGGTAAAAGTAAGGCAAGCAGTCTAAACCTAATAAGAAAAAAGCTGTTATGCCCAAAATCTACAAACTACTGGTAGATAACCATACCGAACTTATAAGCACGCCAAAAACCAAATACATAGTAGGTATAGCGCAGGTTGCAAATTTCCCATGTGACTTACCACTATCAGCTAACGTCAGAGAACCCAACCCAAATAGTTCGATTTGCAAGCAAATCCTTGATAGCTTATTTGTAGCGCCAGAGAAGTTTGTAGAGAAACATAGTGGCATAATTATATCCGCACACAAAGTAACAGAAGTAGCCAAAGGCGAGTTAGAAATCGAAATCCTAGAGGAGTGTGAGGGATACAGCCACTACGGTATAGCTAACGGTGGTAACAGTGTAGCGATGTTTAGCAAAGCTCAAGCCTATAAATACAACCTAGAAAAGGTACGAGTTAAAGTAACAATCCACGTCGGGTTAACCGAAAAAGAAGTAAGAGATATTGCCCTCGCTGCCAATACCAACGCCCCAGTCGATGCCAGTTCGCGCATCAACACTTGCGGCGATTATGATTTCATCAAAACATATATAGCCCAGTTAGAATCAAAAGAAAAAAGAAAATTTCGCATTCGCTACTACCAAAACCAAAGCGGAATACCAAAAAATGCCCATTGCTCAATAGGTCACATCCTCAAGCTGCTTAACTGTTTGGACTGCAATCGCTACAACGGAGATAGTGACAAAAGACGAGGAAAACACCCAACCAGTTTAAAAACACCCAGTGAGATCAACGAAACAGAAAAGGAAAGGATTAACCGCCTGTTACACCTACTAACATCTGCCCTGTGGATTGAACAACGCCTTTACACAATCATTGACGAATATCTGAGAAACCCCCGCCGCAAAGGGGTAAACAATTTAGCTAGCATTGACACTAAAAAAAATACTCTTCTCCCCGATAGTAAATACTCCTTTGGATTTGGTGCACCCGGAGATTTAGCCCTACCAGTAGTAGCTGCATTTAGAGTATTTCTAGACAAGGAATATCAATGGATTATGCCCTTTGAGGAATTTTCAGAAGGGCTAATCAAACACCTCTGGGAGAAACACTTCTGCGAATATCTAAAAAAGGAATATGTTGCTGGCAAGTCTTTAGGAGTTGAAATCAACCGTAATCAAGAAATTTGGGAAAATCTATACACCTGTGCGTCGCTCTACCTGAACAATTTGTATAGAAAAATTATTAATTCTAAGTCTAATATAAACGATAAATCAAAACCAAAATTAGTATTGACGTCTTAACCAGTTTTAGTAGTCAACTCTCCTATTAGTTTAGTATTTAAAAGGGGAATGACAAATCATCATTCTCCCTTTTTATTCAAACAACAGCACAAGTGCTATCGCACAGCTTTCATGCTCTAAATGAAGGTTGTGCAATGAATACTGTAGTTAATTCTAAACCATTTACCAAAAAACCAAAACAGCAGCAAACGCAAATTATTAGTCCCCAAGAACTTGAGTATCTCGAACTCCAAGCAGCTAAGGCTTACGAAACGGCTAACTACTACCATATGAGATACAACTAGTGACGACTCCACACACCTCCGTCAGGTGAGATGTGGCTTCTGTCGCGGCTAGCTAACAATTTCAAATTCTCTCACCACCATCTATTCTCTCTTTGAACCAGCAGTATTCCACCACTGCTGGTTTTCCCATAAATAGGAGTAAAACAAATGACTCAAGCAATTGAAAAAGAAATCAACCAGCTTACCCTCAAAGAACTTTCCCTCGATGCTGCTAAACTGTGGTTTCAAATTGAAGAGGCTACACAGTCACAAGAAGAGGGTTTAATCGAACAACTCGTACAAAACCTTATGGCTGTTCAGGATAGCATCGAAACCAAAATCGATGCGATCGCTTGGGTAGTTGACCAGTTAAATCTTGACCTAGAGGTATGGGAAGAGAGGAAAGCACGGGTAGTAGAACTCCACGACCAGATAATCAAGCGTCGAAAAACCCAGTTATCGCAAATCAAACGTACCCTTATTTGGTTGCACGAGAAAGGTCTTATCTCTGATAAAAATATTGGCAAGGAAAGGGTAATTGAAATTAGGGACAACCCGCCTAAAGTAGCTAATTTATTAGTAGAAGTAGATGATGAAGATTTTCCTTCGGAGTTTAGAACTATCAAGTACCAAGCTAATAATCAAGCAATCCTCGAAGCCTACAAATCTGGTAAAGATGTCAGCAATGTTGCTGAGATAACTATCGGTAAGCAGGTACGGTTTAAAGTCCAATCAGGTGGAAAAATAAATCGTAAATAAATAAACCACAACTAGGAGCATAAGCCCTAATAAAATAAGCAAACAAACACAGGCATATCCTATCAATTTCTGAATTTATTATCAAGTGGTTGGAGTAAAATCAAACCACTTTTATTTGATATCAAAAAATCAAAGTATCTTCAAGATTACAACTAGAAAAAATCCCGTAAAGCATTCATATCATTCACTTGCTTCAAAATTACTAGTTATTAGTCATATCAAAACATAAATTTAAAACAATGCAAGAGATACTAGACGCAATTCTCTACATCCTCATCTACGGCTTTAGCAGCTTATTTATCCTGATATTCATATTGGAAATGCAAGTAGCGTTTGCTAACCATATTTCAAGCTACACCACAACACGCCACTCTCGTGTAGAAGTGACTAGGAAGAGAGTCTGGGACTATACCGCGCATTCATGTATAAGCGATCGCTCTTGTAATGCTATAACTCCCTCATGCCTTTTTAGCTTTAGGTAATGTCCAGTAAATACCAGAAGACAACACTACGCTAGCGACAGCAGCAATCAGAATAACTTGAATGGCATCAGTTAAATTAAAAGTCATTGTCGTTACCTCAATTTTCAATTTCTACAAATATCTTCAAACTCGAATAGTAATTTTCCAGATAGAAAATTGTGATTTAGAGCAGCTATAAGTGTGATTTTTGTCTAATCATTACCATAAATCCGACTATTACTGGCAGCGATCGCCTACAGGTTTCAATCTTTACCCTAATCGCTTGTCAACTTCGTCACTTTATAGTACATTAGTACCAACAAGAGAAACCCCCCACCTCACACGTGGGGTTTTATTTTTTAAGTTAGTTTTACAGAAAGTAAAGATGAAAAATGGGTAAAACAGGCAGAAAATTGCAACTATCCCCACACTTGGGACGAGTTTGTCGCTTATCTATACGCTTTGGATGCAAAATTTGAGTTGACGGTAAATCTTCCCAGTGGGGAGAATTTGAGACTTACTAGCGCTCAAATTAAGGAAATCGCTGGATAATCATCAAATCATCAATTACTATCGAAGTTAATTTTTTCTTGCCACGATGCGGTATTTTCATTTGGTCGCGATGCAAACACTAATTCACGCTTGCTCGTTTTGTGCCGTCGCCCGGCTTCAGCCGGCTGGTTGTCTCCACTGGCTCCTTCAAGCCGAACCTGGGATATAGGGAGATAGGGAGCGATCGCTTGGGGTTTCCTATAAGAATTGGATGGGGGCGATAGCCTGAGCATATCGAGGACTATTTGGTTTTCACCCTCAATTAAGGTTTAAAGGATGGTTTGGAGTTGTGGCGGGAGTTGTCGATGTAGTCTGGTAGGGGCATTACACTTGAATGAAATTATGAGGATCAGTAATTCTAATTAAAAATTCTTTAACTTTTGGATATTTGGAATCTCCTTCTTGAAGCGGTCAAAGGCAGATTTCCAGTTATGAGCGCACCCTAATTTCTACTTGTGCTTTGGTGCAGCACACTTAGGGTGCGGTTGAAGCCAAATTTTGGTTGTAAGCGCACCCTAACAACTACAAGTGCGTTAATCAGTTAGGGTGCAGTAAAAGTCTGTTTTTGTCTCAAAAGCGCACCCTAACTAGCAATAACTTTGACCCCGAATACAGTCGCTGCTCCTGTAGTAAAAGGCGATCGCATCCATTAGCCGTGCCTGACCGAAAAACAAAAAATTATCGGAAAAACAAGGCGAAAAATCCCTAAAACAGGGGTTTTTTTGTCTTCAATAAAAGTACAGTAAAAGAAAACTACATCCGGATACTTATCATCCTCGAAAACGATACTGTAGTTACGACTAGCAGTGATATTCAACAAGCAGTTATTAACAGTAACGGTAAAAATAATTTTGCTAATGCTAAAGCTTTAGCAGCAATAATATAACCAGATTCAATAGTAATTTCAGCTAAAATTTAGACCACTACCAAAGCTAACGCCCGTTGTGAAAAAACCTAAAAAATTATTTTCATAATGGGCTATCATCTAAACATAACCGATACTTCTCGGAATCCTATCGGCAGCATTTGCCCTTTGGATACAGTAATTAAAGTCGGATTTGGCACAGCTCAAATAACCAAAAATGGAAAAATTTATTATGACGGTGAAAAAGACGAAGAAGACAAAACTTTAGAATATTTCAAGGAAGTAGCCCGACAGGAAACAGGTAGTTGGAAACTAGTTATGGAAGCACCTTTATGGGATGCAATCTGGGAACGCCAAGATATTAACAAGTGGGTTTGTATTAAAGCAGGACAAGGATTTGCATAATAACAGCAATATCAACCTAAACAGCCCTAATCTCGTACTTGAAACAATCTTCGAGTGGAAAGGGGCAGGAAATGACTACGAACAAATTAACTTGAACATTTGGACTTCCAAATGTAAATTAAGAATTTATCGCACGTACTCGATGCCCGTGATTATTATCTGTTCGGACTTAGATGAATCAGAAACGGGAACTTCAATCACAACTCATGCGAAAGACTCGCTACCCTTATCTGGAATAAATATAAAGAGGAAGAGTTAGCCAAAAACCCAGGATTTCTCTTTATAGAACATTATCCCCGACACAATCAAGCTTGGGGGGATGTAGTAGAAACATTTTGTCTAGTACAGTTCAATTTTGACGGTGAAAAATTCTCTCGTCCCCGATGGAATCCCCTAACTTCAAATACAGTTATTACACTTATCAATCAACCAAGTCACCAAGTATGATGGACAAGAAACCAGCATAAACGCCACAAATTAGATGTTATAACGAAAATAAAGAAACATAAACCTGGATAACAGGATAGGGATTTGGAAAATGTCACACAATTAATGAAAACTACGTCCTAATATTTGCTCATACCTAAAGAAAAAATCCGTTCATATATGAGCCATTTACAAACGAACAAGAAATCTTAGTACGCCAGTTACTCAATTCAGTAGATAGTTTCTTTAATATACTACATCTTCTCCACAAAATAGAGAAGGAAGAAACAATCTTAAATTTACAACTCTTGTTGGCATCCTATTTAAGATTACCATAAACAAAATGTAATATCAATAAAAACCATTAGAAAGGTACTCTATAAATAAATACCATTCTAATGGTTATGTTTTGAAGTAATCAAGTATATAATAATCATAAATCCCAAAATATAAAATTTAGGACAAATCAAGATAAAGTAATTATCGAAAAGACTATTTTTTATTTTTATAGCTATACTTAATACTAAGTTAAACAGAAAATAATATATGGGTATAGCAAACATGGAAGAATTTTCAATTGAAGAACTCACAAGCATAGCCTTAATTTTTAAGGAATATGAAAAAAAGTTTCCCGAACCAAAAATGTTTATAGAAGAAATCAGGTGCGGCATTACATTTGACCGTGAAAGTAGCGGTGATAAAATGGTAAGGAACTACCTGTGTGAACATAACTATATCGATGAGGATAAACTAGTCCTAAGATTGTGTAACCTCCTAGATTTGCAGCCAGGAGAGTTCAATAAACTCTATTTGGCAATGGAAAAATTCTGGGAGGTTGAAGTAGTGAATCCCCAAGAACGATTAAAACAACTTAAGCTAATTCCGGTATAGGTAGAGTAGGTCAATATTGTGTACCAGTCCATCACAGTTAGGCTGTAAGAGCTTCAATTAAACCTTCCGCTTCCCCTTTCCCAATACCCTCTAAAATTGCAACTGCCTTTCCTAATTCTTTCTCTGTTGCAGATAGCCTTGGCGGTAATCCTTCTTCTTCAACCTTGCAGCCTGACGGTACGACCACTGTCGCATGGGAGTAACTTTCTCTATATGAAGTAAGTTCTGACGATAGGTTTCATTGCCCGTTAGTTGTGCGATCGCACCAGCAATAAATCGAGCGCAGCGTTCTGGCTGGGATGAAACTTGTTCCTCGGCAAATCGCACCACCACCCAATTAGCATCAACGAAACACTTGTTGCGATAGTCGTCCTGCCCGATGCAGTGGGTAGGCTCTCCTGTTGAAAACGAGATAGGTTCATCAACCTCCACATCCAGATGGAGTCCAGTAGTTGGTTCAACAATGAGAAAGTCAGCCGTGTAGTGCAAATCATGCCCCGGCGGCAACATTTTCTGTTGGGGGAAAACTGCATCACCAAAATAATGCTTCAAGACATTCTCAAATAGCTTCTCACTCGCTCCCACAGGCGCATCACCCGTACCCGAAGGTACAATCACGGGGGCGAATTTCTTATCTCGTACCAATTGAGGAACAAACACCTGGGGAAAGGATGGAACTGGTTTAGATAATTTAGACATAGTTAGTCAAAAGTTTAAATACTAGCCTCTAATTTCACAAATTCCTTAAACATTAAATAGTCTTATATCCAGTCTTACAGTCATATTGAAGTTGTGAAAACCAACTAATATTGGATATTTTTTAGAACTAAAATTAGATGCCAAATCTTGTGTAGATAGGAGAAAATGCGCTCTTATACACATTAAATCGAGCTATGTACAGCTTCCAGATACTCGAAGGGCTGATTCAAGAGGAATACCCTCTCATCGCCTGCGAATCTCCCCTCCAAGAAAGACTGCGCCTACTGGTGCATATCACCCAGTTCTGCCAAAACAACAACCGCAAGTGTTATCTGTGGAACTTGGGCGAAGAAGCTATCAAGGAATTGACAGTCGAGAATTCAAAATTACAGATTGCAGAATTTAAAGACTATATTTCCAAGCCAAAATACAATAAAGAAGATTATTTTCACGTACTCAGCTTTTGGAAAGAATATCAGGAAAGCGGCGTTATAATTATCGAGAATATATACCCTTGGATTAAGGAAAATCGCCCAAAAGAAACTGAATTTTTCTTAGTATCCGAATGGATTAAATCTTCACTAATTAATATTAAACATTACAATCAAAATACTGGTAAAATTGCCCTACTTCTAGGAGCAACTGCTGATATTAGTAGCGATATCGTGGCTGAAATTCCTATCTGGAAGCAAGATTTACCCGATGTTAGCGAAATTATTAATTCACTCATTCAAACCAGGATATTACCCTCAGAATACACCGAAATAGACTATCTCACAGTAGCAAACGCTGGGATGGGGTTGTACATATCAGATATAATTAATCTGCTCAAAGAAGTTAAAAAAACTACTGATTTCAATAACTCAGAAGAAGTAGCGATCGCTCTCCTCAAACAAAAAATCCAACTCCTTAACCGCCTCTACGATATTGAGTTCCTACCTCCACCCAAAGTCCAACTGGGTGGGTTAGAACTCATGCAGGAATCATTCCAAAAGTTTAAGCGCCTCCTCACCCCCCGCGCCAAACAATACAACTTGCGCGTACCAAAAGGTATTATGCTAGTGGGACCACCAGGGACGGGGAAATCCCACTCCGCGAAAGCCTGCTCGCAAAATATGGGTATTCCCCTCATCATGGTTGATTGGGGTAATTTCCGCAGTTTTGGCAATCAAGCCGAAATTAAACTCGAACGCCTGCTAAAACTAGCAGATAAATTGTCACAAATAATACTCTATTTTGACGACTTTGATAAGGGTTTTGCCGGAGATGATGACTTAGCTAAACGCCTTGCAGGTAAGCTTTTAACCTGGATGCAGGAAAGAACAAGCGACGTGCTAGTGATTGCCTCTGTCAACCGCATGGAATGGTTGCCACCCGAACTCACCCGTGCCGGACGGTTTGACTACCTGTTCAAGGTAGACCTGCCTAACAATGGGGAAAGATACGCTATCTTCAAACTGCACGCTGCCCGGTTTGACGAGCGCTTCCGCAATGGCAGCGACCCCTGGAGCGAAGAAGAGTGGCGCAGAATCCTCAAAGCTACTAATAGATGTGTGGGTGCTGAAATTCAGACAATTGTAGAACGCGCCGCCAGCACTATATTCTGCTCAACAGTAAAAGAAGATACCTACTCAGAAGAAAAACTTCCCCCACTCAAACTAACCATTGAAGCATTACTCGAAGAACGCCGTCAAATTAACCCTCTCGCCATTCGGGAAGCTGACACAGTTGAGTCTATGCGTAACAAAGCTGACCAACAAGCTTTACCTAGCTCACCTCTCGATTCGTCGCGCTTTGCCGTTGGTAACATCGATATTTTTGGTTAGCGCTCGCATACATCAAGTTCTTTTTCTAGCCACTTTACCACTTTATTTATCTAAGAAGGATTATGGAAGTCACAAGACAAACAACTCAAACCAGTACTCAAACAAAAGGCGCACAAACTTCAGAGAAAAGCTTGTTCCTCAAAATTCTTAATATTGCCGGGCCAATTGCCGGTTTTACTGCTGCCCTCTCACCCCTACCATACTACTTTTGGACTCGCCAACCCCAGTATCTACCGATTGGTGCAACCTTTACCAGCAACAATCAAACAGTTCAACTCGAACTAGCAGACGATAGAAAAGAATATAACCACGGACTCAAATTTCGTAACTCGATTCCCAATAATCACGGAATGTTATTTGTACTCGACAAACCTGAAAAAGTAAAACTTTGGATGAAGGATACTTACATCCCACTAGACATGATATTTCTCAAAGATGGAAAAATTAAAAATATCGTCAGAAATACACCTCCTTGCAAAACTGAAGAATGTCCTAAATACAGTTCAATTCACCCTGTAAATCAAGTAATTGAATTACCTGCTGGTAGTGCAGATTCTTTAGGACTAAAAATTGGTAAATATATCGAAATAAATTTCAACAAGTAATCTATCTGTTTCTCATAAAAAAGAATAAAAATAAAACATTTAATCCCTCAAAATACTTATTTGAGGGATTTTTACTTTGCTTAAAGATAGTTTTGAAATAAATTTTTAGCTTTGTCAATCTAACTAGCATTTAAATTTGCTTTAACACTTTGTAGGCAAAAATAGCATCAAAACTTAAACAATTAATCTGATGTATCAAAATTATTGTCCCTCATAGAATAAACACATAAGCAACAAAGCTTTCCAGGTTTTAATCAAACCCTAGAAGTGAACTGGAAAGAAAATCTCTGCGACGACTTCTCTCAAGATAAAAGCAATTCTAATCCCGTAATTTCAACTCATATGAGAACATACTACGAATCCGAATTTGGAAACGATCGCGTTAAGAGCTACGAGGAAGAATACGGATATCCCACTCAGACCCACCGCAAAAAGCGCAATTGGAAAGAAAACGCCAGCATCGCTGGACTGATGGCAGTTGGTACTGGCTTGATGATTGCAGATATCTCCATCCACCACATGATAATGGCATCGCTCGCGTTTGGAACTGGCATTGTAGCTCTACTACCCAAAGAAGCGAACAGCCTACTTTCCAACTTCGAGCGTATGCAGCGCAAGTATGGTATCAATATCTATACTGTCCTGTTCTGCTTGGTAGGTGCAGTATTTATGTTGGATATCGCCGCTGCACCCGCAAATGCTCAGTTCATGCAAAACGCAGAAGACTTTTTCACAGAGTATTTTACAGGTGTTAACGAAGACATTATTAGATACGTATTTGCGGTTCTGCGCGGTTTGTTCTTAATTTACCTTGGTATTGGTCTGATTAGGGTCGTTCAAGCTGCCAGAAATGACGAAGATTGGCAAACAATCGCCCGTACACCAATTATCGTTGCCCTCACAGTTGTAGTTGGAGACTTGCTCGCAGGACTGGTAACAGGCTGAGGAGCCATTCGTCAAAAAAGCCACCACGAGTGGCACACTTCCACAAGTGCCACTCATCAAAATTTCAAAAACTGACTTTTGTCTTTCGTAATAATGGCCAGAGAACGGGAATTTCGTACTGTCAACCGCGTATTAGGAGAACAACCACGCCTTGGGCCATTTCCCGCCGACCAAATTGTTCCTTGGAGTGCGATCGCTCTCATCTCCTACATGGTAGTCAAGGGTTTTATGCAAGCTTCCTGGCTTGCAACAGGAATAGTAACCGCTTGGGGATGGGCAACCTGGTGGACAGTATCTTCAAATAAAGCCTTTTTCGGTAAGTTTATCGGTACACCCCGCATCGTTCGCGGATACAAACCCTTCGTATCGCTAGTTAATCCCCCCCAACCAGAACCAAGAAAAAAACGCAAATAATCTTTCTCTCTTAAGAAATATTAACGCTTAGATAGCTATGACTTCGAGTAAAGAAAAGCCAACTAAAAATAAAGAAAAAATTGGCAGAAAATCCCTCAATACCGAACAACTGGGAGTAGTCAAAAACCTCACCCCGTTTGAAGACATCACTCACTTAGCCGGGATTGCAAGCATCTCGCTTGCTGGTCGTAAAGATATCGGTGCGTTAATTCTTAAAAAGAAAGAAGATATTCAAGTTCGCTTCTGTTTTGACATTCAGGGAATTCACCCATCCCTACCCGAAGAACAAATTGTACCTATATTCGAGAACATCGAAGGAGGACTCAAAGAATTACCGGAACGCGAAACCCTGACCATTCACATGGGTTCGTTCACTGATGATACAGCAAGACAGCAAGAACTAAGGAAAATTGAGTCATCATGCAACCTCGAACAGCTAACCCTTCTAATTAGGTCAGAACGCCTGCGGGCAAGAGAACTCACCCAAGCAGGGGTACGCAAGAACAAATTTCTCCGCTTCTGGTGTACTTACACAGTACTTGCAACCGAGGATACTAAAAGTAACGACCCCATCGAAAAAGCTATTAAGCAACTGCAAACCTACTGGCAACAATTTACTGGAGAGATTCATTCAGTTAGACACCAACGTATCGAAACTATCCTCCGCGATAGCTTCACTTCCGGGTTCCAAATGTGGGAGCAAATTATCGCTAACACAATGGGTCTATCAACAAAAGTACTTACAGCAGGTGACATTTGGGAAGTTATTTGGAAACAGTTTAACCACTCACAACCAATCCCTATCCCCAACCCTATTATCCTCAATGACGAGGGACTTAGAGAAGAACAAACCAGCGACTTCCACATTAGACACCTCGTACTGGAAAACGAACAGTCTGTTCCTTTTGTTGATCGCGCTTGGGTAAAACTCCAAGACAAGTATATCGGCGTACTTCAGTTCAGCGAAAAACCGCAAGGCTGGATAGCTGAATACGACCAACTACGATATCTCTGGGAAGTCCTCTCTCGCGAAAAAATCTCCGACACCGAAATTATTTGCCAACTTAGCAAAGCCAACCAATCGCTTGCCAAAACAGCGGTTCAAAGAATAACTAAACAGTCAATTACATCATCCGCTATGTCTGCGGACAAAGGCAGCATCGATGTCAAAGCCAACATGAACATCGAAGAAGCTGTCAAAGCCCAAGAAACCATGCTCAGAGGGTCTATCCCCATCCACACCGCCCTTGTGTTTTGTATCCATAGTCACACACGTCAACAACTAGACGAAGCTTGCAAATATCTTTCCAGTTGCTTTCTTAGGCCTGCGGTAGTAGAACGAGAACTCGAATATGCATGGAAAACTTGGTTTCAAACTACTCCTATTATTTTGGAAAATCTACTTACCAAACCCATCAACCGCAGACTCCCGTACTTCTCATCTGAAGTACCCGGACTCATGCCCCTGGTACGTACCGCCACGGGTGATAAATCCGGGTTTGAGCTAATCGCCGAAGAAGGAGGAACACCAGTCCACCTCGATCTCTATAACCAGCATAAAAACTTAGCTGTTTTTGGTACCACCAGGGCTGGTAAATCCGTACTAGTTGCCGGATTGCTTACACCAGCCCTTGCTCAGGGTATTCCCGTTATTGCCCTTGACTATCCCAAACCCGACGGTAGTTCGACATTTACAGATTACACGCAATTTTTGGGAGAAGAGGGTGCGTATTTTGACATTAGTAAAGAGGCAAACAACCTATTCGAGATTCCCGATTTAAGAGGGTATGAACCTGAAGTAATTAAAGAGCGAATGACCGATTTTAAGGACTTTTTGAAATCAACTTTAATAACAATGGTGCTGGGGACAAATCCCGTAGGGGTTAGTCCCATCATGATATCAAATATTGAAAGTGTAATTACCCTTAGTCTTGAGACTTTCTTCAATGACGACGATATCAAATTGCGGTACAAACTTGCACTTGAATCGGGAGTAGGTACGCAAGCATGGAATGATATCCCAACACTCCAAGACTTTTACAATTTTTGTTCTCCCGGTTATATCAAACTCGATTCAATTACTAATAATTCAACCGAAATATTAGGCGCACTCAACCAAGTTAGACTGCGATTAAAGTTCTGGCTAAATAACCGAGTTGGTCAATCAATCGCCCGTCCATCTAGCTTTAGAACTGATGCAAGGTTACTTGTATTTGCTTTACGTTCGTTATCATCTGAAGCTGATGCAGCAGTACTGGCACTATCAGCATATGCAGCTGCATTGAGAAGAGCATTATCAAGTCCGAAAAGTATTTTCTTCCTGGACGAAGCGCCGATTTTGTTCTCCTTTGAGTCAATCGCCGAGCTAATTGGTCGCCTGTGCGCTAATGGTGCAAAAGCTGGTATTAGAGTAATTTTATCAGCACAAGAACCTGAAAGTATCTACCAAAGTAAGTCTGCTCCCAAGATTTTTGCTAACCTTACAACCCGTCTTATTGGTCGGATTCAAACATCAGCAGTAGATCCATTTGTAGCAAGATTCAAATATCCCAATGAAATCGTCTCTCGTAACAGCACGGAAGCATTTTTTCCCAAACAAAAAAGTATTTACTCGCAGTGGTTGCTCGATGACAACGGTAAACTTACCTTCTGTCGATATTACCCTGCTTATTGCTTACTTGCAGCAGTAGCAAACAACCCCAACGAGCAAGAATTACGTACCTTATATCTCAATAAATATAAAGATAATCCCATGTTGGGAATGGTGAAATTCTCCGAAGCATACGTGCAGATGATTCGGGGAGAAGAACCAACACCAGAAACCAAAGAACTATTAAATTCAGAGAA
Organism: Chlorogloeopsis sp. ULAP01; assembly: GCF_030381805.1. NCBI lineage: Bacteria > Bacillati > Cyanobacteriota > Cyanophyceae > Nostocales > Chlorogloeopsidaceae > Chlorogloeopsis > Chlorogloeopsis sp. ULAP01. Next base: position 132,743 of record NZ_JAUDRH010000012.1, on the reverse strand, counting down.
TAAAAAACCAGTACTAACAGTACAAGCTACAGAAGAAAAAACATTAAACGAAAACTCTAAACAAGTGGCTTAAATTAACTGCCACATCCATAACTAGTAAGTAGATTATGAAACAAAAATTCAAGCTCAAATCCAAGCAAGGATTAATTATTGGGTCGATAATCGGGATAATTACCCTGATGGGAACTGCACCTAGTTACGCATTCACAATCGAAGATTTCTTTAATGAAATTTTGGGCGAACTCAATAGCTATTTTGAAGAAACTAAAAACGAACTCACCGCCGCAATAAATGAAAGTTGGGGTGGACTCAAAAATGAGGCTAAAACTGCTACTATTAACTCGACTGGCAGTATGGGTATGCCCGATCCAGTAAACTCAGCCGACAAGCTCAAAGAGCAACTCAAACAAAAGGGTTTCTGGAACGAAAGCAATACCGTTGAGGGTGCAGTATCAGCAGCAAACGAACTAGAGCGCGAAACCACCCGCGCCACAGTTGAAAGTGTCTTGGGAGAGCAAGGGCAAGAACGTACCAAAAAGGAAATTGAAGCAACCCAACAAACTGTAGCCGAGGCAAAAGAACTCGCGGAATCTGCACAAACAATGGATGCTTCACAAAACATCCTCAAGGTAATTGCTGCCCAAAACTCACAAATTGTCTCAATGTTGGGACAATCCCGTACTGACGGACTGCAAGCACGACACGATGCACAGCAAACTAATTTGATGCTCAGTCAAATTGCTGAACAAAATGCTGCTGCAAGACAAAGAGAAAATGTAAATCTTGACGCGCTGTCCAGTCAATTAATGGAAATATCTGGTTACAGCAATCTTAGATCAACAGCTATGGAATAACCTACAAATCATCTCTTAGTTTTTCTAAGAGATGATTCAGATAAATGTTAAGAATACGATGAATCTAATTTTCTTCGGTTTTTTTTATTACAGTCCAGACGACTTTTTTGGACAAGACCTTTTAAAAACAGCCGCCAATGTTAGTGAAACTATTTCAGCAAGCTTTAATGAACTTTGGCAAGAAACTCTTGATGGCAATTTATATATCTCGATGTGTAATGTAGCTACTTTTTTCGCTCTTGCTACACTTATTTTCTTCATGGTAGAACTTGCCAAAAACTGGATTAATCAAGAAGACATGAAAGCTCTATCCAGTTGGATATGGCCCATCATTGTGATCGGATTACTAGCTAGTAATGGTGCATTGCTCAAAAGCGGAACACTTGCAATCCGAGGTTATATCAATACTATCAACAACGATGTACTTAAATTCACAGCAGCTGGCTCAAATCTAGAGGTAGCTTATAACCGAGCTGTTGGAAATATTTTATTAAAAGACCAAGTAGGAAAAGCAATGGAACGCTGCCGTTCTTTGCCAGGTACAACTGAAGACAAAATACAATGCTTTGACCAAGCAGAAAAAGAACTTAGAAAAACTGCACCCAATCTTTTTAAAGGAGATGCGCCCGGTTCTGGAAGCTGGGAATTTGGGCCTCTAGCAGCTTTAGGTGCAGCTAAAGATGCACTGTCAAGTCTAAATCCTGCTGAGATGGGGTCAAAATTAGCTTCAAGCATTACTGGCTACATTGGTGACCAAATCGTCTCTTTCGTCAGCGTTCTTTTACTCGGATTAAATGTAGCCTATCAGTGGGGAATCGAATTCACAATGCTGCTAACCGCTCTCCTTGCTCCACTAGCAGTAGGTGGTTCGCTACTCCCCTACGGTACTAAACCAATTTTCGCCTGGTTAACTGGCTATTTCTCAGTGGGAATGGCAAAACTCTGCTTTAACATCATGATCGGGCTGTGCGGACAATTAATCGCTACATCTGAATCCAGTCAGCCAATGATTTTTCTCCTATTTGTAGGTGTGTTTTCTCCCATACTTGCATCTGCATTAGCTGCTGGTGGCGGACTCGCAGTTTGGACAGGATTAGGCAAAGCAGCTGAATTTACAGTCGGAGTTGCCACACAAGTTGCCAGTGCTGCCGCAACGAGTGGTTCTTCAATTGCAGTTAACGTATCTAAATCTATCGCCTCAAAAGGTAAATGATTAATCAATTATGGTTAAATTAAAAGCAAAATCGCAACCACTTCGCCTCCTTAGTTACGGTCAATCAACTTCAACACCAGTTGCGATCGCAACTACAGTAGGTGCAGCAGCAGGCATACTTTCTCTTCTACTACAATTTATAGTTTTTGGAATAAGTTCTGGTACAAACCGTTATGTCAAAGGCATGACAGTTGTTCAACTCCAAGATGGGTCTATTTCACCTGCTAAATTTGTCGGTTCCTACGAACGCGATGACGAAACTATTAAAAGATTTATCTCAGATAGCATGATTAAAATGTTCGGTTGGAACGGGATTATCGAAGCAAGCGAAAATGGTGAAAACATTACCAAACCTGATAGAGGAATAGATATCCAGACAAAAAGAAATAACAGAAAAAAAATTCCAACAAGAGCCTGGGAAGCAGCATTTGCACTATCTGAAAATCAAGATTTTCGGGCAAACTTTATTAAAAAATTAGCAGAAATTGTTCCAAGTGGTGTATTTAACGGTGAAGTTCAAGTCTCACTCGTAACTCGCCATATCTCCAAACCCAGAAAAATTAAAGATGGAAAATGGGAAGTTGATTATATTGGTACGCTCGTAAGCTTTAATAGAAGCGAAAACCAAGGTAAAGGAATTGCCTTCAACAAAACAATTACTGTCGAAGCTATTGATACTCCAAAGTTGCCAGCCAAACCAACCGAACTTGATAAAAAAATTCATTTAGCTAGACGCTCAGGTCTGGAGATTACCCAAATCGTTGATTATAACCTCGGTAAAAAAGAAAAGTATTAGTAATTACTTAATATAAATATGTTGCAGTTACAAGACGACACTCCAAATCATCATAAATTTTCTTCTGTAGATAGTCTTCTACCAATTGATGAAGATAAAAAACCTGTAGAAGATGGAATAGCAAGTACGGAAGATGAGGTAGTTGACGAAGAGGAAATTGAAGCAGAAGACCCTGCATTAGTACAAACCAAACACGATTTTGTCACATCTCCCTGGTCAAGATTGGGTATCATCGGAGGTGCATTTGGAGTAGGTTTTATACTCATGTTTGTCGTCCTTAACGGGATGATAAACGGCGGTGGCAATAATGCTCAAAAACCAGAAGTAATCCCTACTTCCACTCCCACAGTTACCTCATCTGAAAAAGAAGAAGGGGATATTTACGCCAAACTCGCTCTCGCCAAACAGCAAGAAGAACTCGACGCGTTAAATGGTAAAAAAGGCGAGAAGGAAGACGAAGTGGAAGATATTGAGGAGGATAAATCTAAAGAAAAAGCGCGCCCTACTCGACAACAAAAGGTAGTTACAGGGCAAACTACCCCTAATTCCAGAAGGCACGTATATGGGGAACAAGCCTCTGAACCAGTTGGGATAAGACGCACAAAAGTCGCTTCCCAACCAATACCACCTCTGCGTCCTAGCGCCCCTGTGCCAACAATTCCTTCTCCTAACAGTTCCAGCCTTTCCCCCAATCTACTGGCAAAAGTTACCAAACAAACAGCTAATGACAACCAAACCATTGCCAAAGACCCCCTCGCCGAGATCGAACGCCTGCGTAGTCTAGGTTCGGTTGGTCGGGTTGAGTATACGTTAGCCAGCACTACTGTAAGCGAATCCACAAACACAACAGTAGAAGAAGTGAGTGCAACTGAAGAAACAGTAAGTCCAGCACAACAAAATACCAATCGCTCTCGTCGTCGCCGTAGCCGCCGCAGCGAGAATACCGAAACAGTTACCAATACCTCTAATCAAGTTGAAGAACTGCGCCCGCGTTGGCAACCTATAACCACAAACAACAGTACTCCAGAGTATAGCAATACTGATGACAAAGATAACAATCAAGCCGTGCCAGTTATTTATAGCTTCTCGGTAAAAGAGCCACAATTTAGCTTAGAACTTGACAAAGAAAAGACCGTAGAATCCAGTCTTGCTAGTAATAAAGAAAACAACTCCACTCAGCAAATCGAACAAGTTGCAAATAACTACCTGCCAGAAGAAGCGCAGATACTCCAAGAAACACAACCGCAGTATTTAGTTGTCGGTTCGTTTGCAAGTGCAACCCTGGTAACTCCGCTCGTTATACCCCAAACCAGTAATAACAGTCGTTCCCAGGAGCAGACAAATACGCTCAGATTTGTCGCCCAATTGGACGAACCTCTTTATAACAATACTGGTGAGATTGCCATTGGGGCAGGAACGCTCTTAAGTATCACCATGATTTCGGTTGATAGCACATCAGGCGTGCGTGCCGAAGTCACAGCCATCCTTAAGGATGGAACCGAGTATCCAGTATCACCCGGAACGATATCAGTTTTGGGAGAGGCAGGTTCACCCCTAATCGCCAGACCTCACGACGACAAGGGATTTGAAATTGCCAAATATGATGCCACCTTGGGGACAATAGCTGGTCTTGCCAAGGTAGGGGAAATTATCAACCAGCCGGATGAAGAAGTCACAGAAGATTTGCCTTTAGGTGGGACAAGAACCCGCAGCCGCAATAACAACCGCAACCTTGCAGCTGCCTTCCTTGAAGGTGCCTTTAGCAAACTTAGCGAAACAGTTAGCAAGCGGACAGAGCGTGCCACTGATGAAATCAACCGCCGTCCTAATGTCTGGTATGTACCTAAAAATACCAGAGTTACTATTAAAGTCGATAGGTCAATCAAACTGTGAAACTCAGATATATAGACAGCTTTAGTTTAATTACCCCCTGCGCGATCGCCTCTGTACTTACACTAAATCAAGTTGTACTGGCCAATACTATCCGTCAAGTTGCAGCGTCCCAGGTGTCAGGGGAAAATGCCAAATTGCAGACAGTTAAAGTCTGGCCCGGGCATGGGGTATCGATTTCATTTTACCGCACCGGAGAAACTATCAAGAAAATCTGGTTGGATGACCCCTCAAAGTTTGTTTTTGATGTAGATGGATGCTTGGAAGGGTTAGGCAGATGTTCTGGGAAGAGTACAGGGGCTGGATTTATACACATCCGCCAGATCGAGAAAGTCAAAATACCTGGTTTGCCGCCAGCTTCCTACGGCGCACACATGACGGTAATCACCGAAGCTGGAGGAACGCGCAAATCTTATCATTTTCGGATAGTATCAGGCACTGGCGCACCACAGTACAGCCAAATTGAAATTATTGGCGATACAACACCAAACAAACCTGAACAGGTAGAACCAAAAGTTAGTGATCTCGCCCTATCTGACAGCAGGTATATCGCCAAAGGAATGCAAGTTGCACTTTATAAGCAGTGGATTACTGTGGATAGCAAACTTTGGAAGCGGCTGAATCAACTTGTTGAGTTACGTTCCCAAGGAGAGGAACTAGTCATCGCCGCCAGCAATGCCGGAGTATCAATGCAGTTGGTTGAAAAACTCATGTCGCTAGGAGGAAAACGCTTCATAGAAATGCCTCCTCTCAACGTCGATACAAATAATACCCAACTTGGACAACCTACATCGCCGAATCTAGTTGTTGAAAGCAAGAGATAACTATGGAAACCAGAGATTTCGCAACAGACAACCAAATAATTAAAGTAATATATATTACAAACGAAGAAATAAACCAACAGAAAAACACCATCCAAGTAAATGATGAAATAGCCGCAATTGTCCCGGTACAAACAAAAGTAGCCAGCCAACCGAAAAGCTTACCCAGCAAGGGATACCAATGGCGGGAACAAAAAATGAATACATGGCGGTATCTCATGGCTACTGGGATGATAGCAGGACTCGTCCTGCACGGGTTAATCCGGTTTGGAGGTAATTACAATATCGGTAGTCTTCTATTTGGAGAGAAAGCTTTAGCCCAGACAGTTGCATCGAAGTATTCAAATTTGAATCATTCGGTTAATCTTACCAAACAAGCCAAAACCGCCAATAAACAACCTATCGCAGTTAAATACGTCAACGGTGCACCTACTCCTGATTGGAGTAATATCACGTTCAAAAATATGAAGTTTGGGGAAGGGGGTAGTGTTGAATTCCCCAATATCAACAATCCTGGGATGAAGGAAAGCCGCACCTGGAGTGCCGGACAAAGCCTTTCCGAAGTCATGGAATTAGGCGATTTTGAGGCAACTGAGTTCAATATTGAAGATTTCACGCTTGAAGACATCGCCAACATCACAGGTATTAAACTCAAAGACCTCAAACTATCTGACTTTGAGACACTAAAGTGGCAAACACTCGAAGACCTTGCTTTATCTATTCCTAATTTAGAAGATTTGGAAGTGGGAGCAATCCCACCAATTCAAGAACTAGTAACCAAAGTTACAGGCAACGCCGCAGATTACCAAACTGTTGGTGAGGTGTTAGACAACTATCCCGAACTGGGAGAAGCCGAACTCGGTAAGTATGTCAAACTCGATAAGTATAAGCTAACCAGCATCCCTGGCATTGAGGATGCACAGCTAAAAGACTTCACGAACTGGCAAAACACAACAATTGATCAAGTTCCAGGATTAGTTGATGTTCCGTTTGACCAGTTCCCCAGTGTACCAATTCCCGATGTTAGCTTTATCGGCAAGGTAGACTTACCCCTCGGTTCGCTTGAAAGCGGACGCTGGAAATCAATAAGCGGTAGCTATCAAGCTGGGTTTAATGTGCCGTGCGAGAAAAAGTGTGGTCATATCGAAGTTTCGGGGAGTGATATAGTCGTTGGTGCACAGTGGATGTCTGGTAAAGACCAAAAGGTAAAAGGCGGGTTCGGCATTTTGGGGAACCTTAACGGCGGAAAAGAACCTACAGGAAGACATCCCTTCGGCAAATCATTTAAACAAGTCATTTGGGACATTAACGAGGCGGACGGCAGTATTAGCACCGCAATGTTCTTCCGTATCTGCAAGCGTGGATGGATTGATTTAGGCTGCTCGCCTTACTTCATTGGCCCCGTTCCCTTCTTCACCTATCGGGAAATAGATCCAATTATCCTTGGTACTCCCCTCAGCGTGCCCAAAAAAGTAACCCCCTAAGTTTCCTCAATCTCCTCAACACACCAATACGAAATACGAGGAAATATGCAATGAAAAAATCGCATATTTCTTCGATTTCCTTATGCAAAATTAACGCATATTAATTATGAATTACTTATTGGCAACAGCCAAAACTAAAACTGTTAGGGAAGTAAAGGCTGATAAAAAAAGCAGCAATCAAGACTTTAGTATATATACAGATAAGCTAATCTCACCCCAAGGCTTGGTACTTGCAGGGGGAATTGGCTTATTGTTGCTTTTACAGCTTTTTAGTAATGGCAAAAAAGGCAAGCTTGCTACTAGCTATTGGGGTGGAGCAAAGGAAACCGCCCAAGCTAAGAAAAAAGCTCTCAAACAAATCACTTCTCCTAAATACGACAGTGCCAGCTTGTATATTGGAGTACATAGATATAAAGGTCAAAAACCACCAAAGGGGAGTGGGGGAGTCCCTGTTTATGTACCCGATGTCCAACGCGGGACTGCCGTAATTGGTGCACCTGGTAGCGGTAAATCTTTCTCAGCTATTAACCCGATGATTTACTCAGCAATTGACCAAGATTTTGGTATAGTATTATACGACTTTAAGTATGCTAGTCAAGCTAAAATCGCCAGTTATGCCAAATCCAAGGGGTATGACGTACATATCTTTGCACCGGGATTTCCCGAATCAGAGGTATGTAACCCAATCGATTTCTTGCGCGACAGTAGCGATGCTGAAACCGCACGGCAGTTAGCTACAGTTATCAACAAAAACTTCCGCCTGTTAGGAAATGCCTCTGAAGATGCATTCTTTGGCCCCGCCGGCGACCAGTTGACGCAGGCTATTTTAATGCTAACCAAAGAGTTTGGTGAGTACGCAGACATTATGACCGCAGCGGCTATCCTGTCGAGCGAAAAGATGGTCGAACGCCTAATGGCTGCTAGCCTTAACCCGTGGATACGGATAGCTTTTGGTCAATTATTTAGCTCGGCTGGTTCGGAAAAGACCATCGCCGGTATCGCCGGTACCGCTAGTTTAATGTTTACCCGCTTCATGGCGAAAAACACTCTCGGTTGCTTTATTGGTAAGACTACCTTGCCACTGGAGGTAGGCAAGAAGCAGATGATTATATTTGGGTTGGACAGGGAACGTAGAGATGCAGTGGGTCCTTTGATGACCTCTATTATGCATATGACCGTCGCCCGCAGTATCGCCAAAAAGCGGAAAGAAACTGGGCCGCTTGTGGTTTCTGTCGATGAACTGCCGTCAATTTTCTTACCAGACTTATTTAAGTGGCTCAACGAATCACGTTCTGAAGGATTCTGCGGTATCCTCGGTTGGCAAAACATGGGACAGTTAGAAAAAATCTATGGTAAGGAAATCGCCAAAGCTATCCTCGGTGCGTGCGGTACAAAGTTTGTGTTCAACCCAGGTGAAGAAGAATCCGCAAGGATTTTTAGTGCTTACCTTGGTGAAGAAGAAATTAAATATAAGCAGAAATCCCGGTCAATGGTCGGGGGGAAAACTAGTATTTCAATCTCCGACCAAGAGAAAACTCGGAAATTATTTGAGCCTGCTCAGTTTCTCAAGTTACCACCCGGTAAATGCGTATTTATTAACCCTGCTTATGATAATAGAAAAGAGGGTTCTGTACCCATATTAAAAAATATTAAAGTACCAAAATATATCATCAGACTGGAGGAAGAAAACAGCAAAAATTGGGACAAACTTATCAATAAGCTTGCTCGTAAAAGTACTCAAAAACGACCAACTCAAGAAGATTTGGATATTAGGGTAAAAGAGGTAGATAAGCGTTTCCCAATTCCCCAAGCACCCGTACAAGCAGGAAATGCACCATTGCCTGTGGATAGCTATAAGGAATTTTTCTCATGATAGATACAAAACTTATCAGTATTTCTCGATAGATTACCAAAACCACCATGTTCGACACCCAGCAACAAAAAATAACAGATAACTATCTTCAAATAACCAGTACCACCAGCCAAGCAGCTTTGGATTTAGCCAAAATCCTGATTGAGACTTATAAAAAGATTAGGGAAATACTTAAAGAAAGAGAAGAAGCAGATAAAATCGCAATCACAATTGGTAAGGATACTTACAATCTGATCCCCGATGAATCTACCCCTGGAGCTTACAAATGGCAAAAAATAGACTTATGCGACCCTCAAAATCATCAAGTTATTACCCAAGGAGAAGGCGCACAAATAACAGATTTTCAAGCCCAAACTATTGCCATTCGTCTAGTACAAGATGTACCAGATTTAGATGATAATCAACCTGGAGATTACGAAGCAGCTATTAAAATAACTGCCTATACCTCTTCAGGTAATAAAATTATCATTTATGAACAAGATGATGAAGGTAAATGTAGGACTAACTTAATTACAAAAAACCTTTCTCAAGATGAAATTATTGATGTAGCTTACGAACCAATAGTAAAGTTACTACCTGCTTCATCTGATATTGTCAAGAATTACCAAGATACTAAAGAATTTATAGAAGGTCAGGAAAGCGATTTACAATCTGAAACTAATGTAGATAACCAACCTTCAAATCTCGAAAATTCTGAGTCCACTGTATCAACTATACCCCCAGAAACAGTAGAAAATCAGCCAGGTAAAGTAGAAGAAAACCTCAAAGAATTTGTCAGCAGTAATCTTCAGGAAAAAGTAGAAAATAAAGAAAACTATACTTCAGAAGAAATACCAGTTACCAGTAATAAAAAGCTCGTTGAGGAAGAAGAGAAAAGCGCAATCGCAAAGCGCGCAACCCCCAAAAAGGAAAGTTTGGAGGAAGAAGAACAATATGCTGCCCAGTATACTTACCAACAGGTAGCAAAAACACCAGGGGTAGAACCACAAGCGCAGCAGTGGGCACGCCAGGTAGAAGTACCTGTATACGAGATAAAAAACAAACAAGCAAAAAAAGAACGTTACAAGGGCGAAAACAAAGATATCGCCAAAGCTGCAACCGAGATGTTGAAAAAATACGGCACCATTGAACAGGATGGTTCCCGTATTTATAGAAGTGATGCCTTTGTAATTCGGCAAGAGGGAGGCACCATTAGCATTCATCGTCGCAGTGACGAACTTCAGGGGTGGAAAAATTCACTCTTTGAGTTCAAACCCGGTAAGGGAAACAGGGAACCCAAAATTACCAAACAGAATCAAGAAATGTTAGGGGTCGAACGCCAAGAATTCCTGATAGTAGGCGAACACCTGCAAGATAAAGGAACGCTACCCAACCTCAGTACTTCAGACATCCGAGATGTAGCAAACACCCTCGGCAGTCTCGCTCCCGTTGGCACTATCAAAACCCTGGAAGTGTTCAAACAAAACGAGATGTTGGACACTCTCAACAATACTCTTTTGGCAGTAGGGAAAGATGAACTTACTGTAGGAGAATTTACCATTAAACGCACCCGTGACCCTCAAGGCAAGAAAGCCAGCTTGCAATTGTTTAAAAAAACTGAGGAAAGGGGTACTCAGGAATTAGTCAAATTTGACTTAACTAAAACTGAGGAGGGGATAAAAAAAGAAGTCGCCAAGATAAATATCAGTGACTACGACATCAATCAGGTAAAGTTTATTACCCAAAACGCCAGCAAACTCAATCTTGAACAGATATTCGAGGGCGGACAAACAGCACACGTCCAACAACCCCCTGCCCAACAACCCCAACAAATCCAAAGTGCAGGTGATATTCCTGTTAAAGTACATCCTTACATTGCTCAACAGTGGGCAGAGATGACAAAAAAAGGAGGTCTTGCCTGGGGAGGGGCACTCAATCAGGATAATGAGGAAATCCTGCAAAAGCTTAAAGACAACGATGGTAAGTTGGCGATCGCCGACCAGCGGGAAATGTACCTCAAAATCATGACCCACAAAACAAACGAGGTACAAAGGCTTGGGGAAAGCACTATTGAGTTCACCCCCCTCAAATACATCATGCAGGACTTGCAACAATGGCGGGCTGAAGAAATCAAACAGCAGTTTACCCCCACCCAGGTTGTTAGCTTCCCTCAAAAGCAAACAGTCGCCGCTGCTACACCTCAAGGGAAATCCAAAGAAATAGAATAGAAATGTGACGCATATTATGCAGCCAACCGATATCGAGAGCGCAGCCGCCCTGGCGATATTGTAACTTGCCCCGATAATCTACTCCTTAGAAATATTGACTGGCGACGACAATATAATCTCCAACAGGCACAGATTTTTATCAAGATAGCAGAGGAAAAACTGCCCAGTAGAACACCCCTCGCCGTTATTCACGGACTCTCTCTCCATACAGTTCTATTCAACAATGGGGAAAGCCTGACTAGATGTCCAATGCATCAAGCAGCCAGGTGCAACTGTCGGACTTGTGCGATCGCACGGAATCATCGCATAAACCCTAAGCAGATAAACAACCGCCCAGCAAGCATTATGCGTCTGGCACATAACCTTAACTCGCTACTGGCAACTTATCACTATCTCAGCAAACCAAAAACTCTTTACCTTGTCGCCGGATGTGGGAAACAAACCAATCAAAAAGCAGCGGCGAAGGAAGTTTATTGCTCCCAGCACTTCCAGGCTTGTCGCAAATATGCCCAAACCCAAGGCGAATGGAACATCCTATCACCTCTACATCAAGTTCTTGAGCCAGAAAAAATAATCTCGCCCTATGATTTATCCCCCCACTCCCTATCCCCTAAAGAACGCCAGCAGTGGGCCCAGAAAGTAGCCCGCAGAATCATGCAGAAAGCCAACCCAGATACAGAAATTGTCTTCCTAACTGGCAAACTGTATCGAAAGCAAGTAATTCCTATATTAAAGGCGCATAAATACGTTATTAGGACACCAATGGAAGGTTTGGGTATTGGACAGCAAATTAGGTGGTTAACAGACCAATTATCTGCACCCAAACAACTCGAACTCAAGATATAAAATGATAGTTAGCTGGCTCTTGTATTAATCAAGAATTAGCTAATTCATCAGATTTTTATAGAAACAAATATATTAATAAATATTAGTAAATATGCATAGTCGAACTATTGACATAGGAGAAAAATTTGGTTACTGGCAAGTACTTAAAAACCAAGGGACAGAAATACTATGTCAGTGTACAGCTTGCGGTACGGAAAGAGGAGTATTCAAGTACAATCTTCTTAATGGTAAAACAAAAAGCTGCGGCTGTATTAAGAAAGGAAATCTTATAGAAGTAGGAACAACCTTCGGCGAACTAACAGTAATTGACAACACAGAAATACAACAACCAGGTAGATTTGTAAAAGTTTTAGTACGCTGTAGCTGTGGAACAGAGAAATATGTCTACAAACACAGTCTAATTGCTGGTAATACTAATAGCTGCGGATGTAGAAGAAAAAAAGCAATCAAAATCACATCAAAAAATTCAAGAGAATACCACTCATGGAATTATATAAAACAGGTTTGTTATAACAAAAACCACCCCTTTTATAAAAAACATGGTGGTTGTGGAATAGAGGTACATCCAGATTGGAAAGATGATTTTAACCAATTCTTAGTAGATATGGGAACTGCTCCCAAAAATACAATCATCGCCCGTATAGATGCTACCGGAAATTATGCACCTGGGAATTGTTTTTGGAGCAACCGTAAAAAATGTTGGCAAGAACTTGAACGAGCAGAAATAAACGAGTTTATTAAAAGCTATTATACTAGCATCGGTCAGGGTAAAAAAGCAAAGATATCTGAATCAACGATTCAGCTAATACTACAAGAACACATGAACGGAGAAGCTAATATAAATAGTATTGCTCGCAAATTCCAAATCTCTCCAGATGATGTCATAAGTATCATCTTTGGATTTACTATGTAGCAAATATTACTTTAATTTACATACAATAAGATAAAGTTAAAAGCACACTGAGGAGAGATGTCAGCCAAAGACCTATTTCATGCTGCTGTCAAACAAGCACTACTGAAGGAAGAGTGGATAATTACAGCCGATCCGCTCATAATAAAAATTGAAGGTGTGAAGTTCGAGATTGATTTAGCAGCAGAAAAGATATTAGGAGCTGAGAAAGCAGGGCGAAAAATAGCAGTTGAAGTAAAAAGTTTTCTAAATAGTTCGGCGATTACTGACTTTCACGTAGCTTTGGGACAATTTCTCAACTATCGGCTTGCCCTACAAATGAAAGAACCAGACCGGACGCTTTATCTGGCAGTACCTTTTGATACTTTTAAAACGTTCTTCCAAGAACTGTTTGTTCAAGAAGCGGTCAAGTTTTATCAACTAAAGCTCGTTGTCTACGACCCAATTAAAGAGGAGGTTATCGAATGGAGAGAATAGAATACTACCGCCAATGCATCCGTAACTTGCTAACTGAACAGGCATCTGCGGAAAATAGTAACCCAGATGTTGAGTGTCAGCTGGTTTTTGATACAGAACATGACCATTATCAATTGCTGGATGTTGGTTGGGAAGGACTCAAGCGAGTATATAACTGTTTTATCCATTTGGATATTAAAGATGGCAAGATTTGGATTCAGCGCAATACGACTGAGCTAGATATTGCTCAAGCATTAGTAGAGATGGGGGTATCAAAGGAAGATATTATCTTGGGATTGCACCCGCCCTACAAGCGTCCATATACAGGGTATGGTGTGGCATAGGGGAGAATATCGCTGTTTACAAGTAACAATAATTGCTAGAAAAAAACTGCATAAAACTTAAAGCTCAAAATCAGAATCCCTGGATGGAAATGCTTGATATTGCTGTTGACGCGCAGCAGCTATTTGGGCTGATGTATTATATTCAGTAGCCTTAGTCCCAAGTTTTAGCTCTTGAGCTAAAGTTAAACCATCTCCATCTACATCACTTTCTAGTATTTGTGACACCACACTCGCTGGAGCAAGCTGTGCCAATCGAGTCAAAGCGCTTGCTATAAATTCGTTCGACGCATCACAACGGTCTAAGAACTTAATAAAGTTAATGGCATCTTGCTCCGTCATCTTGCCAGGGTTCTCAATACCCCCTTCAGCAAAAAAATCGTCGTATACAGTAATCTCGTTATCATTAAATTTCTCTTCCTTTGCCCACTCAATTAACAGTTCAACCTGAGATTTACGTTCAGCATAATTCATAAGTAAATATCTATATACATAATCTAAATTAACCTATTTATTCCAATTGTCAAGGTAATCTTGTCTTTAATCAAAGTTCACTCAGTAATATCAAAATTTCATAAAGTCAAAACCCATTGGCTTTTGAAATCCAAGGTATTAAAATCAAATTATTCTGATTATTTATATAATAAATTCTATTTCTATCGAGTATCTAACAAACAATGATCCCTAGTCCTATGAGATCAGTTTTTTGACAATTCACTTTAGTCATATAATTAGTGATGTTGTCTACTGCGGCGTAGGCAGTCCCATTAAAATTGTTTGAGTATATCCAGGCGATTAAATTAATATAATCAAATCTGTATAAAAACCACTACAACCACTGACGCCTACTTATTAAAAACAACAAGTAGGTAGTTTTTTATGAGCAACCGACCAGAGTGGTTACAACCAAGTCGCAGCATCTACTCCAGGCAGCATGGGATAATCCAAGTTAGTGCAATTATCGGCGATAACCTTTATTTCCGAAAAGGCGTAATTAGCCAAACTATCTTCAATTGGGAGGAAGAAATAAAGAAAGGAAATCTTTCCCAAATTCAAGATACACCATCCTCAAAAAGTTTCATATATCAAGAAATAGCTACTGACATAGAAGGTAGAAATAAACTTGCCTACTGTGATGTAATACCCGAACAAGCAGCTAACCTAGAACCAATTCCAGATAGTATTCATTCAGCAGTAAATAATGCCATCAATCAACTAGGAATTAATCAATTATACTCCCACCAAATTGAAGCGTGGGAAGCGTACAATCAAGGAAATGATATTATTCTTGAAACACCAACTTCTAGTGGAAAGAGCATATCTTTCCTACTTCCAGTCATTCACGAATGTTTCAAAGGTAACTCCTGTATCATTTTCTTCAACCTCAAAGCCCTAGCATTTGACCAAGAAGAAAAAATCAGGGAATTTGTAAACCTTCTACCAGAGTCAATTCGCCCTGCAATTCTCAATATTAATGGCGATACTCCATCCCAAGAACGCAAAAAACTTTATACACACAAACCCTCGATTATTTGTGTTACTCCCGATGTATGGCATCATGAGCTTAACAACTACCAATTTGATAACTACAATTTCGTTGAAACCTTACGCAAAATATCCATTATAGTAGTGGACGAGCTTCACTTCTATAGTGGAATTTTTGGGGCTAATTTTGCTTTACTTAATCGTCGCACCCAACTAATAATAGAACAAGCAGGAGGCAATTTATCACAACTAAAATACATTTATGCCTCAGCTACTATAAACAATAGTCAAGAGATAGCCCAAAAGATTTCCAATCGGAGGGAAAATCTTACGGTTATTAGTCAAAGTGGGGCAAGAAAAGCTCAAACCACTTTTATCAGTCTCAAGCCCCAAAATAGTGTTCTGTACACAACCGCCCAAATAGCAGCTTTACTTGTTAGTAAAGACGTGGTTGGAATATGCTTTTGCGATAGTCGCGAAACGGTCAAAACCCTAACCCAAACAATTCGCAAAATATTAGTTGAAAATGGACTACCTCACCTCAAAAATACTATCTCTGCATTCTACGCCAATTTGAAAAACAATCAAAGGAGAAAAATCATTGCGGATATAAAATCTGGAGATGTTAAATTTATAGTCTCAACGTCTGCACTTGAGGCGGGTCTTGACCTGGGGTGCATTGATGCCGTACTCATTTGTAAGTATCCCGGCAGCATCCTCTCCTTCCGCCAAAGGGCTGGTCGTGCTGGTAGGAAGGAAGAAGGCTTGATAGTATTTATCCCTTCCAGGCAATCAATCCTAGACTCATACTATTCAAACCACCCCGAACGGTTATTGATTGACCCACCGGAGGTAATCAACTTCAATCCCAATTTTGAAAACCTACTACAAGCACATATCCTAGCCTGCTGCAAAGAATCACGCCCGACAATCAACCAAATTGCCAAGCATTTCGGACAAGTGGGAGTTGCGATCGCAAACCAACTACTTGAAGACAAAAAGCTTGTGTACAGCTTTAATAACAAGCTAGCGTGCGCCCGCCATTTGGGCTACATACACGGTGATATCAAAATTAGGGGAAGCAGAAGCAACAACATCGACTATATCAACACCTCGACTGGAGAAGAATTTGAACAAAGTGCTGTAAATTCTGCGTTGAGGGAGGTACACCCTGATGCAATTTACATAGCACAAGATTTTGATGGCAACCCCGTTTGGTATCGGTCATTAGAACTCAAAATCAAGGAGGGACAAGCCTTTCTTAAACCAACATCCCAAACAAACCTATTTACCCGTCCTCAAGGAGCAATTAGATTTGAAGAAGTCAAAACAACAGGCGAAGAAAAGTTAATTCAACTATCAAAAGGAGTAATAAAACTTACTCCCAAAATATGTAAAATTTCAGAGTCAGTATCAGGATACAAGTTATACAACCGGGAGTTGAGATGGACTTGTCCGAATCGAGATTGTAGAAATCACAATCAATTCCTAGCAAGCAAATTAGAAAACTGTTCCATATGCAATAGTCAACTAACAGAAAGAGACATCATCCAGCTAGTAGAAGAAGTACCGTACAAGGAAGCTTTAACTATTAGCTATTCTACAACTTGTCTGGAAGTTGAAATAGACCTGGAAGCAAAAAATTTATTCAAATCAAAGGTAGACCAAATTAGGTCGGTAATCAAGAACCAGAAATACATCTCCAGGGAGGAAAGAGAGTTATTTGAATACAAGGAAACCGATATTTGCATCCACAGTTTAGCGCATCAACTGATGCTAGCCCTTCCGCTAGTTGAACATGGAGCCAGTAGTAAGGATATCGATTTCATACTACATGAGGAACCAAGGCAACCTAATTTAGTCGGCTACTTCTTCGACACAGTTGAAGGGGGAACTGGAATGTGCGATACGCTATTTCAATACCTGGAAAAAGCTATATCTAAGGCACAGTTTTTAGTAGAAAATTGCCCATGCAAGCACGGATGTTCAAACTGTACTGTTATCTATAGGTGTCCTGATGATAACACGGCAATCTCCAAACAAGTTGGATTATCTATACTTCAATATTTAATCCAACAACAGGTACAAACTCTCTAAAAAAATGGTTTTACTTTCTATTTTATATAGAGAGTAAAATTTTCATGAAACAGTTAAATAACAGTTTATAAAAACTAACATACGATACTGCATTAATAAAACTACGACATAAACTAACGCTAGCTAAAGCAAAGTCTTTTTGTTAGTGTTATGTACGTAGAGTTAGTTCCTGACTGCGAAAAATCACCCCAAAAATTCCAAATTATTCATGCACCAGCATATTTACTAACAGATACAAACTATCAGTTGGGTGATTTCATTCCTGCATCAGATATTCACCTCATAATTAATCAATCAGTCAAATTGGGATATCAAGTTAAAATTTGCCCTCTAATTAAATATCCCCTACCAGCAATTAGTAATGAACTAGCTGATTTAATGACGTATTATCCATCTGATTTAAAAATGCGATTCAACGGCATGATTTTTGAGCAACGGGCATATGTAATGGCAAAAAGCCATGACGAAGTATGCCTAAACAGAGAATCAAAAGCCATTCTCCAAGAAGCAGAGTACTGGCTAATTAATTATGCCCGTGAAGTTATCGCCAAAAAAGAATATTGCATATTGAATATACTTGCTCATATTGATAAAGCAGACTTTAGACAAAAGGCGATAGATACTCTAATGTGCTGGCAACCCGATTGGAAAAAGGCTATCTACCAATTTGCAGGAAAGAGATTTGAAGCAGGCAATAACGAATTTAAAATAATCAGTTATTACTACAATCAAGAAAAAAAGGGGAGAGAAGGAGTAATGGTGCTGTGCACAGTAACAAAAACCATGAATAACTTCCCCGAATTTCCCATATTCCCACTCGATTCTAACTGCACCCTTGGGACTTATCAAGTTGAGAATGCCCTCAACCAACGATTAGCTTAAACCATAGGATTTCGTAGTTCGTAATCACTACTTTCTAATTAAAAATTACGAATTATGTTAACTACTCCTAAAAACTCATGCACACAACTACCGACAGTAAAGAAGTGAAAATCACGTGAAACGATGCACCCCCAGGCGCGTAAAATCATCTCGTCTCTGGAACAATTACCATCAAATTGGCAAATTGTACCTACCTTCGGCAAACGCCCTCTGGGAGGAAAACAATGGCAGCATAAAACTTATTCTCCCAAACAGCTACAAACCGAACTCATTCGTACTAAATGCAAGATTTGGTCAGGGAAAAGGTATACACGTGTCACCGGGGTTGCTATTGTCTGTGGCGATAACCAACCACAAGGACATATCATCGCCATCGACTGCGATGGGCTACACGCCTGGGGTCAAATACTCATCCTTACAGAAAAGCTAGAAGAGGAGGAAATAAAAGAGATTGCACCCCAAAAATTATGCGATCGCGCACTTGCATACTTACCACCAACAGTCGCCTTTACCTCTGGAGGCAAGTACAAATGCCAGTTTCTATACCTAATACCCCAACATAAGTCAATTACTTCTAGCAAAATATCAAATCTGGAGTTTAGGGGTAAAAATCACGTCTCAGTCCTTCCTCCTTCCTATCACCCAGAAGGGAGGTATTACCAGTGGGTTCCCGGTTGCAGTCCCCAAGAAAAACAAGTTGCGATCGCACCCCAATGGGTAATAACCCAAATGTCAAAGCAGAAGGAAAAGGCAACTTGCCTACCACAAGAAAAATATAACCGCAGATATGGGGTAAACAGATACCAATTATACCCAGATATCGAAACTAACATTCAGGCTGCACTCACATTTGTGGAAGTCATTCACCCCCGGTTCGCAGATGACTACATCACTTGGATACAGGTAGGAATGGCGCTTAAATCAGTCAGTCCCACTCTACTAGAAGCATGGGACACCTGGAGTCAACTATCACCCAAATATAAACCGGGAGAATGTGCTTACAAATGGCAGTCGTTTAGGCGAACCGGGATTACCATCCGTACCCTCTCAAAATTTGCCAATCTTTCATGAACAATCAAGACCAAAACCAGGAAAGTATAACTAACCCCAAAGTTAGTTACGGTAGTGATTTAAATTCTAGTAACAATAATAACGCAGAAGATGATGAAATTGATGAGCAAGTTGATGATAACAGCACTCTAAATTCCAAAACATATTTAATAACCATACTCATTCATCCAGATGAGCAACAAGCCATCCTATCAATTGGTATCAGAAACGCACCACCCATCATTGAAACTATCAACTATCAGGAAATAACTTCACAACCAATGCTCAGAGACTACATTCACCAGTTAGAAGAAGCACTACCCAAAATCATTGAAGCTGCTGAAAAAACAAAAGTCACTACCAAAAGTTCTAACCAAAAGAAACAAATACAAAAGCGAGAGTTACCAGCCAATTATCAAGAAGTCGAATCTAACAAAAAACAACTTTCACTGTTCTAATCATCATGAATTATATCGCTATCATCGAAGGTCAACAAGTCCCTATCCCAGAAGAAACAGCAAGCAACGATGAGAAAATCAGACTTGCTATCAGCACATATTTCCCAGAATATGCTAATGCCGAAATCACTCGGACAACTACAGGAGATACAACCGAAATCAGGCTAGTTAAACGCGCTGGAACTAAGGGTAATTGTATCACCGAACTCAAATTAGCACCAGAACAAATTAACCCAGCGTTTGAATTAGCTTGGAAGTTAAAACTTTTAGAAATTAAAAATCAACTACCTCTAGAACTTTTGATTAGTATCCAAGCAGAAATAACCCATACAATCAAAGTAGGAGAAAGCTGGGAGATATATACAGAAAAAGTTTCTAATTTTCTCAAACAACAACCATCTATCCCCAGCATTTACCCAGTACTGTAGTCAAACAATGCCGCTATCTGCGCGTAGCGGCAGTCATCATAATTATGATATCACTAGAACTATTCAAAATACCCATTATCTGCAAAGAAACAATCATCTATCTGGAAAATCTCTCTCAAAAAGCAAACTTACTCAGCTTATACCAAAAATTATTTCCAGAACAGTGGAATGAGTCAATAACTCCTCTCGATAGAAAAGCACATCCTGATTGCATTTATTCAGATAGAGAAATTGAATTTATTC
Organism: Chlorogloeopsis sp. ULAP01; assembly: GCF_030381805.1. Classification (NCBI taxonomy): domain Bacteria; kingdom Bacillati; phylum Cyanobacteriota; class Cyanophyceae; order Nostocales; family Chlorogloeopsidaceae; genus Chlorogloeopsis; species Chlorogloeopsis sp. ULAP01. The sequence goes on along the minus strand of NZ_JAUDRH010000012.1, from coordinate 112,409 downwards.
AGCTAGTAGATTCAAACCTATTCCCTGTTGAATTTGTTGATGAAATAGAAGCTTGTGACAAGTATGAATATATTCCCATAGTCCCACAAATAATCGAATGGTGGGAGAATGACTTTGAAGGTCTAGAAACAAGCGAAAAGTTCTTACTGTCGGTTATGGGAAATGGGTATCAGCTTGAATATTGGGAAGAGAAGTTTGGATTTGAGCCTGACTATATAGCAAGAGTAGAGGATATAGATTTTCAAAAGCTTGTGAAAATCTGTAATAAGTTTAAATCACCCCTTCAATATTTAGCAACTAGCCTTAGCATTCTGGACTACTCGACAGGCAACATCTGGTTAGATACAACTTATGAAACTGGAGATTGGTGGGATTGGACTGAAGAAAATATAGTCTTTCTAGCTCAAAAATGGCAAGAAGCTACTATCATGTTAGACCAATTTCAAGAGTTATCCGACTGGATAAAAACATCAGTAGCTAATCGAAATAAAATCATCAGAATCTGGAATAAAGCTGCCAAATGAATGTAGAAGTAAACGCCCAAACTATCCTTGCAAATATTCCACAACAAGAAGTACTAGGACATTTAATCATACTTAAAGGTCAATTTGTTTTAGTAGAGAAAGAAGAGAATAAAACTAGCCATAAGTTTATATCACCTGAAGCTGTAGAAAAAGCATTTACAGCTAAAACCGTTAGTTCTGAATGGTTATCTCCCAATACTTTATGGTGGGGGAAAACACCAAACGGAGAAGGTATTATTCAATTTTACCCGCCTCAAAAATACTCAATCACAATACAACTTTTAGAAGGGAATAAAACCATAACTGTTCCCATGCCAGGATTTATATTTGCTGGAAATTATAGCAGCTACTATCTATGGGTAATTAAGGGAAAAATCTTTAAGCAGGATTGTCAGTTATACAAAGCGCCTTTACCAAATATTTGGAATGACTCGAATAGAATTTGTTTCGGTAAAAATACCCCACCTACTTGCAATCCTGACTCAATAAATAAAGCTTGGCAATTGTTCTGGAACAGCCCTTTTAACCAGGATTTAAGTCAGAACAAGTGTAGATCGCATCCTCACAATGTTTGCAACCTACTAATCAGTTTGCAGGGTGCAAAATCCTTCCCAGTCAAAGAATTAGTAAGTTGCAGCTACCAAAGAATTAAAAGCCCTAACGACATACCCAAGTATCTATTTGAACATGAGTAATCCCTTCATCAGTCACTACTACACATTCGATCCCAACCTTCCCCCATACAGTCAAAAACTTCAGGAATATTGGGTTGCAGCTAATGGAGTCTTTTTGCGATCGCACCGCCCGGAACTAGAAATTTGCCTGCCAATCGCCCGTACTAAGATACCAGGGTTAGCAGAAATACAACCTTATCTCAAGTTAAATGTACCGAGAGTGCCAGCAAGTATGATTGCAGACATCGTTAATACTGCAAGGGTTAATCCCCATCAGGAAATACTTTTCTACCTGGGAGTTGAGAATAATCGCTGGTGGTTACACACTCCGATGCAGGAAGCATCATCGACTCACGTGCGATCGCTACAACAAGACAACCCTCAATATAGGCAAGCACTGGTTGAAGTACATTCACATGGCTGCATGAAAGCAATTCCCAGTAGCCAAGACAACCAAGAGGAATCAGGGAAATTTCGCGTATTTGCAATAGTCGGGACAGTTAATACAATCCCCACAATATACAGCAGGTTAGGGATATATAACCACTTTTTTGAAATTGCTCCCAATTTTATATTTGAACCATGATCCAACTCGACTGTGAAAAAGCTTACCCCGTTGTTCCCCACCCCCACCAGAAAGTAGACTTTATCTTGATAGGTGCTGGCGGTACTGGAGGATATCTTGCTGAAGAAGTGTGCCGCCTCATGCTGCAACTAAACCGAGTAGGCAAGGAAGCCAGTCTTACCATCATCGACGGAGATACAGTCGAACCTAAAAATATCGCCCGGCAAAACTACCAAGCAGCTGAGGTGGGTTTGCCTAAAGCTAGGTGTCTTGCTACCAGGTGTAGCGCCAAGTACGGGTTAGAGGTAAAGGCGATTTTGGATTGGTTTTCACCCAACTATATGAACAAATACAGGTGGAACAGACTGACGGTTATTATAGGCTGTGTGGATAATGCCGCCGCCAGGGCGCAAATTCACTCGTGCTTGGAATATAATAGCCTTCGCGAACAAGCTTCTATATTCTGGCTAGACTGCGGCAATAGTTCACACTCTGGACAAATTCTATTGGGAACCCACCAGGAGTTTTACATTATAAATAGTTGCGACAACCCAAAAACTCCCTCATTCTGGAAACAGCTACCTTCACCAGCGCTGATACATCCCGAATTGCTACTTCCCAAACCAGAAGAACTCAACACCAATAATCTGTCGTGTGCGGAAATTCAAATACTTAACTACCAATCGTTGTTTGTTAACCGCATGACATCAGCGATCGCGTCCCAATACCTCTTAGAGTTAACCCTGACAGGAAAAATCACAAAGTTCGCCAGTTATTTCGATCTAAATACCATGTCCTGTCGCAGCATCCAAACCACAATTACCAACCTTGAAAAATACCAGCAAGTTTAAATAATAATCACCACAAATAGTTAACACATATCTGTCTTGAAAAATCAATCACGACAGATATTTATGATGAACAAATTCAATCCAATTCAGTTAGAAAATATTGAACAGGAAAGCAAAAACTCAAAAGTAAATACAAGGCTAATCCCAATTAGCCCAGGTGAAAAACTTGGTGGTGAGTTTCACCTGATCATGCAACAAATTGGGTTAGGCTTACCAGTAGAACCTCTATTAGAAGCATATCCTCAAATAGACAAGTGGGTAAAAGCGGTCAAACCATTTCTAGAAATTCCTGGCAGCAAAGAATGGAATGCCGAAGTGCAATATCTTTACAAGTTGCAGTTATTACACGCTAATTACGACTTAATCATCTACCAAGATAAACAAGTGATTGGAATAGATTGGACTATTCAAAAACTATCCAATTTCCAAGTACTAGAAAATTCATTGAATACACAACTCAGATTATTTCTATTACACGAAAAAACTCAATTACCTCCCGAACATATTAACTTAATCTACCTGTTTGTCAATACAGATAATATCTATCAGTTTACCTATTCACAAGTAAAAAATCAAGTCTTCAAAGAAAGGCTTTTATCAATTTTAAAACAGTTTTTTGTGGAAGATATTGCAGAAGAAACTCAACAAGAAGACTTGGAGATAATCCATCAAAGGTGGATGAATAAAGAAATTTCAACTCAAGAATACCTAGACGCTATCCCAGAAGTCGAATTATGAATTCTTCGGAAATTAAAGTCAAAAAAATCGAACTTACATCTAATGGGTGGACTTTCAATATCCTATCACCAAGAGTCGGAACTATAACAAATCCCAAAGGCAGAAGAATCACTTCTTACTTTGGGTTTGACTCCAAAGAAAAAGCAGACAAATTCCTTAAATGGATTACCTGCAAGGAAAAATGCTCAAAAGCGATTGTTCGCCCAAGCGAACGCCTAACTACCCCTTGGGAAGTCAAAGCCTGGAATGTAGAGGAATCTCTTATAGTCGAATGCGCGCTCAAGGATTTGAAGGAAAATGCAGCTATCACTATCACTGTTTAAAGCTGGAACGCAAGCAGACACCGCCGACACCCTTACTTTCAATTTCAATATACCTAACCCCACAAAAGCTGCAAAGCTGCGAGAACTAGCCACATCAATGCAGAAAACTATTGATGCAAAGCTCAATCCTGCTATTGGGAACCAAAGAGCAACTAAACGCCGCAAGCGCATCGCCCAAGGGATTATCGCTGAAGGGATGGAATTACAAACAATCCAGTCTTGGTTGCTTGCGATCGCACAAATGTGGGAAAAGGGAAATATCCCCGAAGTACTGCGCGGTATCTCTCAAAAGTCACAGGTTGAGACACTGTTTAGAATTTCTCAACAGGGAAAAACTCCCCAGGAACTGCAAGAAACCCTTAACGAGAAATATTACCAAGATTGGGTAAATTCTCTCAACCGTGCAAGTATCTACAATGCAGGCGAAATTGTATCTGCTATTAGGGAAATTCAACTATATGTTAAACCCCAAGAGATAAGTACAACTCAACAGGAGTTAAACAAGTTAGAATTGGAAATTATCGGGATGACATGGAAAGATTTCTTCCCCACACCGCCTGATGTTTGTAAACGCCTTATTCAATTAGCAGAAATTAACGAAAACTCTCGCATACTTGAACCAAGTGCTGGTTCTGGCTGTATCGCCAAAGCGATTATCGAAAAATACCCCCAAGTGGATTTAGAAGTAGTAGAAATTAACCCAACTCTACGCAGAATGCTCGAACTCAAAGGGTTTAATTTAGTTGGTAGAGATTTTCCAAGTTATACCACAGATAATCTCTACTCGCACGTCATCATGAATCCTCCATTCTCTCAGCTAGTAGAACATATTTATCATGCATGGGAGCTAATTCAATCAGGAGGAATACTAATAGCAATTGTTCCAGAATCAGTATTCTTTAACCGCAAATATCGAGAATTTAAAGAATGGTTGGAAAGTTGGAATGCATACGATGAATCTTTACCCAAAAATGCCTTTCTTAAATCAAATAACCCCACAGGTGTAACCACCCGAATCATCAAAATGCACAAGCCATAATGTACAGCAACCTTCATATTGTTAAATCGATTAAATCTACTAAGTCGTCTTTTACATCCAGGCGGCTTTATTTTTTTACCACGACATATGCAAATGCACACCTTATTTGAACTAGTTCAACAACAATAATTATGGCTAGAACTCCAACCAAATCTGGTACAACTTCATCTGAACAAAAAGAACAACCACCTTCCCCTACAACTCCAGATAATCTCCAACAGAGAAAGTCTGCTATATCAAAATTTGCTAACCCAGAATATAACGCTCCCATGAGCAATGTCTGCATATGCCAAATGATAAACCACATGGAGCCGGAGAAAGTGGGCTTATTCATTAAGGATAAATACTTAGGAGGTATTGATTGGCAAGGAGGCGAACCTACCCACAAACATACCTTTTCCAATGGTACGCCAGAGATGGGAGTATTGCTGCAATCTCCTAGAATGCACATTCTTGATATCTCTCCCAGGTACATCGAACAACGGGATGATGGTGCAATTATCGGTATCTACGAGTACGGTGACGGATATGATATGTACCAAACTCTAGGAAAAGATAAAGTCGTACTGCGGCGGTTCTACTTAATTAACCTAGTGGATGAGAACAACAACAACCTCCACAGCAAACCAATCGTTCTCTCAATTAAAGGAGTAGCTTCTTCTAGATTTGGTGAAGCTTATAAACAATTCCAACGGGAACTAGAAGTGGCGTTCGCCAGGTTTGCAGATGTACCTGTTGCTGAAAAATCCCAAGAATTTCACCGCCTTGGTATATTCCAACCCACCTTCGTACCATCACTCGAACCCAAGGAAGCAATTAACCAACGCGATAAATCCTGGGTAGCGGTAGTCGAATCCTACAAATCTCCCAACCCTGATGGTAGCAACTTCCTCGAATTCTTCTGTGAGGACAAAGAAGCAGAATTCCAAATATTGATGCAAGCTAACCCTGAGTTTAGCTATCGCATTGGTAAAACTTCTGCTGTTGTCGCCGAACACCACCGTTTAGTTGGTAAAGCCACAAACGAAGTAATGGCACTACCACCTTCAACTCCCGTTATTGAGGACTTACCGTACTGAGTGTTTTAAAAATAAACATAAGTGCTAGTAACAACTAGCACTCGTGAATGAATATCCATAAAAGATATATAACCCAAATGAAACTAACAATTGCTCAATCTGTACTTGCAGAACTCATTGAAACAGCCAAAAATGGCATATCTACAAAACCAGTAGACCCAATCCTTGGCAGTCTGCTAATCGAAGCATCAGACTCAGGCAAACTCACCGTAATTGGTACTGACCTAAATGTTAGTATCAAAACTTATTCTATAGCTAACATAAAACAAGCAGGTACAGTAGCACTAAACGCCAAACTAATAGCTGACACGGTTAACAATCTATCAGGCGAACTCGATATTGAGGTTAGCGATCGCAGCTGCATAATCAGCCACAGTACGGGAAAGTGTCGCATTGTGGGAGGAAACGCAGAAGATTTCCCTAGCATCCCAGAAACAGAAAACCCCACCGTTATCAGTATCCCTAGCAAGAAGCTACAAGCTGCACTTTTATCTTGTCTGTATTGCAGCAGCACTGACGAAACCAAACTTGTCCTCACAGGTGTACATTTTCAATTACAAGGTGAAAATTGGAGTTGTGCTAGCACTGACGGACACCGCCTTGCATTTGTATCCTCCAAATTAGAAGTAAGCTACGAACCACTCTCATTTACTGTTCCTAGAAGAAGCCTTACCGAGTTAGAAAAAATCCTCTCGAACGCAGCCCAAAACAGCAGTTGTACCCTCAAAGTCGGAGAAAACACTATTCAATTTATCCTGCCAAATGCTGAACTTACATCCAGGTTGCTAGAAGGACAATTCCCCAATATCAACAGCTTTATCCCTAGAAGCTTTGCCAACGAAATAGTTGTAGAACGCAAGGGAATGGAAATAATTCTCAAAAGAATTAGCCATTTTGCAGAGAAAAAACACAAAATCGTCAAAATCCTATGGGAGGTCAATGACCAGCAAGCAACATTAATGACAGGTAATACTGATATTGGCGATGCGGTAGATTCTCTACTTATCAAAACGCAAACCAGTGTTGGAGAAAACATCGGTATTGGTCTAAATAGCGGCTACCTGCAAGAAGCACTCAAGCACATCTCAACCGATGAAATCGTGTTCAGGTTTAACAAGCCTCTCCAGCCAGTAATCATTTCTCCTGTAGGTGGATTACTTGACCAACTAACACTAGTTATGCCTGTAGATGTACAGGATTTTAATAAACCACAGCAGCTTCAAGATACCTCAAAACCAGACACGGAAGCAGTAGCAGAAAATAGCGCCGAAGCAGAGTCACTTCCAGAAGCAGAGCAGGTATCCAATGAAACAACCAATCGGGAAGAGAAATCTACATCTGATACACCTGCTACTAACAAACCTAAATCCCGCAAACGCAAGCAGGAAGCAAAACCTAAACCGGAATTGGAAACCACAACCGTATAAACCAAAAAGTATAGCCAGTAATAGTGCTGGTTATACACAAATTCCATTTATAAAACTTGACAGTCTAAAAATATGTACACACCACTGCATCTAAAGTATCGTCCCCAACAACTTTCACAAATTATCGGTCAAGAGCATATTGTTCGCACTTTGAGTAATGCGATCGCCTGTGGGAAAATTGCACCCGCTTACCTATTTACCGGCCCCAAGGGTACGGGTAAAACCAGTACAGCCCGTATTCTCGCCAAATCCCTTAACTGTCAATCATTGGAGAATGCTACAACTGAACCTTGCGGAAAGTGCAATTCATGTCAAACTATCACAAATTCCTCATCTGTAGATGTAACCGAACTTGATGCTGCCAGCCACTCTGGTGTAGATAACATTCGTGAAATAGTGTCCAACCTCCAACTCAAACCAATTGAGGGCAGGTACAAAATCCTGATAGTGGATGAATGTCATGCCCTGTCTCACCAATCGTGGCAAGCATTATTAAAGACAGTCGAACAACCGCCAGTCCATGTAGTGTTTGTATTCTGTACGACAGAGATACACAAAGTACCAGAAACTATTACCTCTCGCTGCCAGAAGTTTGATTTTAGAAGGGTTTCACCAAGAGCAGTTGTAGATTACCTAGTAGAGGTTGCTCACCACCAAAGCATTAACATCACACTATCAGCAGTTACGGCGATCGCCAAAGCTTGTAAAGGACATCTGCGCGACTCAATCAAACTTCTCGATCAGCTAACCTTACTGGGCGATGGAGAAATTACTCCTAATTGGGTGTGGGAACTATCAGGTACAATTCCCGAACACGATTTACTCACTTTGTGTGAAAATATCGCCAAAGGGGAAATCACGGGTAACTTGGGCATTCTCCAAGATTGGATTACCTGCGGTAAGCACCCAACCACCATCCACACCAGTCTTGTCAATTTCCTCAAAGACCTACTTGTCTGCAAAACTAACCCCAATAGCAGAAATCTTACTCAATTAGAGGAGGACACTTGGAAAGAACTTACAATCATCTCCCAATTGTGGAGTACAACCAGCATTCAATCAAGCATCGCACTCCTAATGGCACGTCAAAATCTTATGCGGGATGAAGCAGCACACCTGTGGTTGGAAGCTACCCTGATCGAGATAGTTCCAACTAAAAAGAACAGTCTGCAACCTTGGAAAGATTGGAAAACTCCCCAAGATGCTATCAATTGGGCGCATGTTCAATTACCTCAGATGACACAAGCCCAATTACAAGAACACTGGCAAGAGCTTACACCCATTAATGGCAAAAGAGCACCAGCATGGGTAGAAGCTGTTCAGAAGCTGCAACAAAGACAACTAATGTCTATTAAATAATTACTCATCAGTTTTCAAGAATTATGTAGAATCCACGTTGTAGAAGATTGATAATAACAAAGTTTTATATAACATCTTCTACAACCTAATCTTGATAAATTCACCCCTTACAGAGCTTGAACTAACACCCCCAGGAGACTCCCGCCACAGCGATCTTCTTGGCGGTGAGAGGAATGGGGACGAGCGAGGAGCTTCATCCCTGAGCCGAATTGCTGCAAAGCAGCAACAGGTGACTCTTTGGGCGACGAGTGAGTAGTTAAACTTTGGTAGATAGCGGGTTGTAAGTATTTCACAGATTTAATGATAAAATGTGAAGTATGGAAAAAGCCTACCGTTACAGAGTGTATCCAACTGCCGAGCAAGAACAGATGTTGCGCCGGACAATTGGTTGTGTGCGGCTGGTTTTCAACAAGGCTTTGGCAGCGAGAACCGAAGCTTGGTACGAGAGGCAAGAGAAGATTGACTACGTTCAGTCTTCTGCTATGTTGACTTCTTGGAAAAAACTTGAAGACCTCCGGTTTTTGAATGAGGTTAGTTGTGTGCCACTACAACAAGGCTTGAGACATCTGCAAACAGCGTTCACCAACTTCTTTGCGGGTAGGGCGAAATATCCCAACTTCAAGAAGAAACGCAGTGGCGGCAGCGCAGAATTCACCAAGTCTGCTTTCCGATGGAAAGATGAGCAAGTCTACTTGGCTAAATGTTCTCAACCATTGCCAATTAAATGGTCTAGGCAACTGCCCAATGGATGCGAGCCTAGTACCATCACTGTTAAACTTGAACCTTCTGGACGCTGGTTTGTCAGCTTGCGGATTAATGATCCATCTGACGAAACTTTGCAACCAGTCGATAGCACTGTTGGACTAGATGTTGGGGTGAGTAGCCTTGTCACTCTGAGTACAGGAGAGAAAATTGCTAATCCCAAAGCCTTTGACAAACACTATCAAAAGTTGAGGAAAGCCCAAAAGTCTTTGAGTCGTAAACAGAAAGCCTCTCGTAACCGAGATAAAGCAAGGCTCAAAGTAGCTCGTCTTCAAGCTAAAATCTCTGATTCCAGGAAAGATCATCTGCACAAACTGACAACTCGACTGATTCGTGAAAACCAAACGATAGTAGTTGAGGATTTGGTAGTTAAGAATATGGTCAAGAATCCCAAGCTTGCCCGTGCGATTAGCGATGCTGCATGGGGAGAATTGGTGAGGCAACTGGAATATAAAGCCAAATGGTATGGTCGAACCTTGGTGAAGATTGATCGATGGTTTCCTAGCACCAAACGCTGTGGCAACTGTGGGCATATTGTTGAAAAATTGCCGTTGAATATCAGGAAGTGGGACTGCCCCAACTGCGGGACGCACCACGACAGGGATATCAATGCAGCGAAAAACATTTTGGCGGTGGGATACACCGTTACAGTCTGTGGAGCGAACATAAGACCTGATAGACATTTTGCTAAAGGGCAGTTGCGAAAAACCCGTAAGGGAAAGAAACAGAAACCCAATTCGTGAGGCTTGGGAATCTCCCGCTACATCCCGTCAGGATTAGCGGGAGAGGATGTCAAATTATTTATACTCGTTTGATGCTTTGCTATCGACCAGTTATTATGTTTCAGCTATCAACCCCATAATATTTCTCCAACCATTCCAACAAGCCTTCCTCGACTGGGGTCAAGTAAGTCTGTCGTCCCAGAGACTCCAACACTGTATAAGCACAGCGATCTAGTATTCCATAATCGCGCAAACGCTTAATGCGTTTTTTAATTTGTGGTAGTTGGCGATGTACTTCCGGAGAATCAATTTTGTTAAGGTTTTCAGGTTTCACGTTTAGAGTAGTGTCATGAACGTCCACTTCTACACTAAATTCTTTAAGGGCAACTGCGATCGCCCAACAGCCATTATATTTGCGTTCAGTACCCTCTAACCTAGTTAAGGTAAACACCTCACCTATTTGGCAAAAATCACTGGCAAGAAGCAGAGGCTTTTCCTTGAGCTGTTCCACAATTCCCTTAATAATGCGTCCGCTAGGAACTTTACCGCCAGCTTCTTCTACACCCTGCAACCATGCAGCCGCTTGAAGTTCTGGTTCAAAATTTGCTTTAGCTAAATCACGTAACTGACGTTCGTTGGTCGGCATGGGAGTTTGCCGACCAATGGTCGGCAAAAATTTCTGAATATTGTCATAGACAACAGCAGCCGCAATCTTCAGGTAAGCAGTGTCGCGACTATAATTAAAGCGATCGCGGCAGTATTCCTCAAAAGTTCTATGAGTACTTCGGTATAGCCGCCGTTCCCGCAGTTCCCTCAAGGCACAACCCGCTTCATAAAATGCCCGTTCTATTTTTAGTTCCAATCTGTGACGATCAGCTTTTTCCTCCTCGGTTAGCTCTTCCAGCACTTCGACCGCAACAACTACAGTATCAGCCGTCGGTAATTCTGACTCTGTTGCAAATTCTTCCCTTGGTTTGGGTTCGTGCTCTACTGACTCTTGTTCAGAAGAATTACAGGTTGTGGTGACTGAAATTTCACTATCACTTCTTTTTACCCGTTTGTCACTTTTATTTGCATTAACTTCTTGACCGGGTTTTAATTTAAGTTTTCCAACTGTCATAATTGATACCTTTTAAAAACAGCTGAAACTTTTGTACGGGAAATTCTCAGCTTAATATACAGTTATTATCCGTTTTTACAGTATGTCTCACCCCCTTACTTTTGAGTAAAATTGAACACAAGATACTGCGATAAATGTAACAAAAGTAGGTGTTAAAGTTGTGCTTGCACCTAGCCTGATGATGCTCTTCGGATTTGTCCTTCAAAGACATGCATTCTCCCCTCTGCATCAAATAAACTAAATCGCCCTACTAAATTGGCAACAGTGACACAAGCATCAATAAAATACCCACCAATCCACTCCCCAGCTGCCGTCAAAATTTCGACTGGCTGAAGCTTGCGATTGTTTGATTTCCTACCTGTAACTGTTGGGTTCACGTCTTGCTCTGTCTTGGCGGTAGCATTCGGGAAATTTAAGTCAACTAGTGCTTCCGTAACATTACCATTTGATGGCAGAGGAGTTGGTACATCATTTCCTCGAAGCAACCGAGATGAATCATGATCGTGACTATTGCCTAGAAATTCTATATTTGACCATTCATCCGTTGACAATTGACGCTCCAATTGACAGTTATTGTCAATCAAGTCAGTGCCTTCTTCGGTGGGCATTTGAGCGTTTGAATTGACAAATTGACGTAACTCTACATCTTCCAATCGTAATGAGGAATTTGAGTGGCAGTTAGTGACTTTCTCTGAAGAAACAGGTGCCTTAAGATTTATGTCAAATGAGTCAATTTCTTTGTCAAATCCAGGAGTGCTTTGGGTTTTTTGGATTGACACAGGTGTCAAATTTATGTCAATTTTGTCAATCTCACTCAGTGGCACACCATTTGGCACGTAGACTAAGTTAGACCCTTTATTTTCAACACGACCCCAACCTGCTGCTGCCATCATTTCCATCAGTCGCCGGATTTCAAAAGTCGGTTTTTTGCGGAAAGCGCGGATGCTACTCTTGAGCATGGAAGCTGTAGCCCCTCCCAGACGTTCAGCCACTTTCTGTATTTTCAGACCCCAAGATGTCAGCCCAGATTCTGGAGAGTTTTGAGCATGAATTAATTTATGCTGCCACAGGAAATAAGCTGCTAGCTCAATGGCCTTTTCCATCGTGTCACCACAGATGACTTGACTCGGAGTTTCACCCCTTAAGACAGCATTGACGATGTGTAGCCACAGTGCCAACCTTGTGGTGTAAGCTTCAATCTTGGGGTAGACTACCCTCAGTCCATAAGATTCCTCAGCAACTTGGACATCTACGAGAGAATGCTGCCACGCCTCAAACAACATAGCCGCTTCCGTGCTTAGGAAGTAATCTTGTTCTGGCACCTGGCCGAGTTTTATGTAAAGTTGACGTAGTCCTTGAGAGATACCAGTATCGACAGCAGTATTTTCTCCAACTAACCGCAGATAACGTTTGGGAGACTTTGCAGCACAGAACAGCCATCGGGCAAAATTGCCGTTGCAGTCGTTGTGGTCACCCATTATAGTAGCTAAAACTTCCCACTGGATGCTGCCTGTACGTGAGATGGCACTTTTAGGTAAGCATACAGATTTGTCTGAGCGGTCGTAGATAATTGCAGACCCATTGAATTGATCGAGTTCCTGCTCTTCATCAGCCCCTAAACCACCGCGATATTGATTACGGGCTTTGAATAACCCTGCTAGTTCATCCCGGTAGTACAGCAGTCCGCGAGGATTTTCACTATGAATTCGCTGCAATGTTTCTAGTGTGCTGTCCTTAGTTAGATAGCGCTGGCGAGTGGGTGCTATTGCTGGCTCCTGTTGTGAGTCGTCCTGCTTTTTGCTTTTACCCACTGTTTGCAGCTTGTTGTAATCAGCTAGTTCCATCCGATAGCGCTCAAAAGCCTCAGCTTCTAATTCCACTAAGGGATCGATAATTAACCGTTGGGCTGGAGTTTTCATAGAACCAGATTCAGCTACAATGCTCGTCCACATCACCATCGGTTGAGCGTACTTTGCGGATGGCTTTACAATTACTCGCGCTGCCGATCCAATTCGAGATGCCGCAGTTCCCAAGAGTGTCGTAAATAAAAATTCAGGAGCTGTCGGCATGGCCTTAGCGGTATCAATCAGAAGTTGGGCGAACTGAGGTTCAAGCAATCGGGTAAGGTCAAGTTGGTGAGGATGAGTTTTAAGCAAAGATGAAAGCTTCTGCGTGGCAACTAAAGTGTCAGTTTGTAAATCTACTTCAAAAGTAAGTAGCTTAACTAGCTGCTCAATCTGCCGATAGGGACACCCCACCGAAGCCGCCAACTCCATCAATGCGATCGCTTGCCCTGACTCGGAATCACAACTGCTCAAAATTTCTAGAATGCGTTCGTGCAGTGCGGCATCTGAAATAAGCGGCTTTTTCCCAACACTGGAAACATTACCAAACCCAGGATTTCTAGCAGGTTTACCAGAACTAGCCAAGAAATTTTGATTCGGCTTAATATAAGTGTTCCAGTACCAAGCCTTAATACAGGTTTCCACACATAAAGGAGTACAGCTGGGTTTAGGGCGGTCTTTTTCGGCTGACTTCCAGATAGCATCAACTTCTTTAGCTGGTAGCGGTGGGTTACAACGACTAGCGTAGTCCTGCAACAGTAGCTGTGGGTCGCCGTCAAACTGCTGACCGATGTTAGTAAGATAATTGGCAGTGCCAATTAAGTCTCGTGCTAGTTTGGCTCCATTGGTATTACGACCCCCCTCGTTTACCCCAAAGTTGAGCAGAGTACGAGACTCTTTGGAGAGACAGACTTCGAGCGGCACTGCAACTGGCACTGGTACAGAGATATCTTCATACCGAGTGTACTGTTGCTCGTGTGCAAAAGCACTGGCTGCTGATTGCACTGTTTTACGCTCTCGTTGGACTAACTCAGGATTCTGCGATAACGGCACAGAGGAACGCAATTTTTCATATGTGTACCTAATACCAGACTGGGAGATGATATCGCACCTTTGCGGCTTTTCCCCTGGCTTGATGTGCCACGCACCAGCTAATCGCATCACCCGACTGGGATTTTTGATGGCTGGGTCAGCACCAGTGTAGGTTAGTAGATCATTTTGCAACTGCTTCCACTCTTCAACTGGGATGGGTTTTTCAAACACCCAGTAAGAATGCACGGATTTGCGAGTCTGGATTTGAAAGGTTGGTTCTGGTAGCGAAAGTGTTTGCCACAAATCTTTCTGTAACTCTATTTCCAGGTCATCATGCTCAATAAAGACTGCACGGCACAGTTGAACGTCTTCATCTTTATGGCCACCGCCGTTAATCACAAAATATATGCCGTAACCCTGCTGCTGCCACTGCAAAATTTGTTTGAAGTTGAGTTTATCAGCTTTGCGTCCTGTGTTAGGAGCGTAACGGGGGTCTTCTTTAGGCAAGAAAGCCCGAACATAAATAGCATCACCTCGCTGATATCCCAAAAGTTCTAGCTGCTTAATCGCTTGTGAGGTATCAATTTCAAATGCTGAAAGCTGTGTAATCATCACTGAGCGCCCTCCTCGTTCAAAGCGAACATGAACTTAGAGAAGATGGTGAATGCATAATTACGATATATAGAATAAATAGCGAAATAAGTCTGTTTAATGCCAATATTTAGCTTAATAAAGTCAAATAATGCAATTTTCTTAGAGCTTACTTCCATTGATCGCGAACTCCGTGAATTTTTAGTTTACGGAGCCGAGCAGCAGCAAAAGTAAAGTTCTCTGCGCTTACCATTTAGCGGGAATTTTGTTAAAGTCTAGATAGTTGTATATCTGGGCTTTTGTTCCACGCGGCTGGCACTGCGTTGACTTTAACAAAGTCCTAGTCTTCAGGTAAGTCGGGAGAGAACCATTGCTGTTCTCCTCGGCTTTTTAAATGACGACAGTCATGACGAGCAGGCTGTCAAATTTGAAACTTAGCATTGAAAGATTTTGATATCAAGGGGGCAAAATCGCTTATACGCCGGAGTCACAGGTGGCTCATACGCCGGAGTCACAGGTAAAACTATACGCCGGAATCACAGGTCAACGGGATGTTTATACGCCGGAGTCACAGGTAAAACTATACGCCGGAATCACAGGTCAATGTTTGGATAGTTTGCAGTATTAGCCTTTCAAAAAATTGAGTCAAAAAACTATACGCCGGAGTCACAGGTAAAACTATACGCCGGAGTCACAGGTCAACGGGATGTTTATACGCCGGAGTCACAGGTAAAACTATACGCCGGAGTCACAGGTAAAAGCGTGAAAATCATACGCCGGAATCACAGGTCTTCATAAAGATTTGTTAACTAAGACTGTTATTGATTTATGGAGGTGTGGCAGCTTAGAACTGGCAGACTTGATAAAATTTGCTCAATAATTAGGTAATAGTTGTGAGTAAGGAACATACCGCTTTTCCCGTGGATGGACAACTGCTGATGGTATTGCCTAGAGCAGGAGCATCAATTAGAAACCCTGATGTACAACAGCCCATTCTCCGTGCTGATGCAGATGGTTATTATTTAGAAATGCGAGTTAACGCTGACCCTAAAGACGAGAGCGAAGTCGCATTGACTCGTCGTGTTCAATTAGAAGAACTTTCTGCTCAGGAGTGGGAGGAACTGAAAGCCCAGTATGCCAACTTAAATCTGAAAGTTTGTACAGAAGAGGGAATTAGTAAGGGACTGGAGAAGATTCAGGATCGCCGAGTTCAGCGCTTATTTAAAGCATTGCTAACCTTTTTAAATCCACGGCAGGTTGCGATTGTGCTGTTTTTGTACAAGGAAGCGCGAGAACAGGACAACGGAAGTCTTGTTTCTTTTCGATCCAATGATCTGTTAGAAAGCTTGGGCTATACCCGTGCTAAGGATGGTAGTTTCACAGCCAGGTCGCGATCGCAGCTTAATCAAGACTTGGTTGCTCTCCATAGAACTGAGCTAGTGTTCGCTAAGTCTTTGAAAAAAGGCAACACAATGGGAGCGAAGGTCATCGTCAAAAGTATCCTCCGCATCCGAGATTACGAAATCGACAATGTGCCACGAGACTTCGATTTAGCCAAGGCTGCCGATTACACTTATGAACTGGCAGATGCTTATACGGTGGCGCTGGAATTCTTTGAGGGATCGGAGCGAACAGGAGATTACATACTGTTTTCCAACAGCATAGACACTAAGCAGAAGCTGGGGAGTAATGCCAAGCATGACTACAAGATGAAACTACTAGTTTATCTTGCTAGCCGAATGAAATGGGATAAGCTAATTGATGCACAATATTTAGTGATTTCTAAGCAATATCTGTTCAAAAATTTAGATCTGTTGGGCAGTAACCTGTCTAGGAACAACCAAATTCTGTGGCGGACTATAGAGGAACTGCAAGCTCTTGGGTATATTTTGGATGCTCAAGAGCTACCTGGAAAGCGGAAGATGACCAGTATACAGTTTCAAATCAATCCTGATAAACTACGCTGTAATTAATAGTTATTAAATAGGAAATAAAAAGTCGAAGTTTTCATCTCTGACTTAGTACTTTTATAAAAATCTTAACTTCTTTACTGTTGGTTAAGCCAAGCAACTAAATCAGCAATTGTTGACATTTTAAAAAGCGCTCGACCAGAACTTCTAGCTGTTCTTTATTTAAAACTTTAACTTGTGCGACGATTGATGAATCAATTTCACCAAAGCGTTCATTAACTAAGGACATACAAAATGAAAAAGCTCTTTGTTGTTGTCCCTTCTGCAATATATCTTGATAAATTACTGACTCTTGCATATCATCCTCGCCAAAAATTGACAAATTAAGTCTTTCTCAAACTTCAAATCTGCTAATATCTCTGTGTAAGCTGCAATATTCTGCTTTGTCTCCCTCTCATCTTTCCTCACTTATCAAAGGTGATAACTCTTCACGATAGTAAAAATTAGTAAACTGGGCGCACTGATTAGTATATATAGTACGTGCTACTTTAGACTTACTCAAATCACGTCGCAGTAGAACGTCAAAACCAGCAGTGCGTTCCTTATAATCACCTGGTGCTTTCAATAAATCTTTTGTAATGGAGGGATTAGTATAGCTAGCTTGCAATTCCTCATGTGGAGAGTAGACATCCAATTGATTAGGAGCAGATTGAGTCAATAATCTTTGGGTATTATTCCCTTTCCATAAACCCAATTTCTCACGTTTCAAACCCTCCATCACCAATTCACCAGTTGCATCAGGAGTAGAAGGTTTTATCCAAACAAAACAACCTTTATCGTCCTTAACAACAAGTCGTACCTTCACCCCATCTCCATCAAAGTGGAAATTATCAATCAAATCATTAACTGAATCTACAGCAGGTAATTTCTTGGTTTCGGATAACTCTGGCAAAACTTCAGATTGAGAAGCAGGTGCGGGAGATACGGAAGCTAAATATTCCACAGGTTTTGGTAAATTCAAGTGTGCGGTATTATCAGAAGATTTAGGAGAACAGCCTACTAGATAAATTAGGATAGAAAATATTAAAAATCTCTTAAATAACATAACTAACTATAGCAAAATTGAACTATTAGTATAAGTATATATACTAGATAAATAATTAGGTTTTTATTTGGTAAAAGGCTTGTAAATATTTTGTAAAAAAGTCAAATAATTAAACCACTACATAAGCATACGCTATTGAGGCAAGAAATTATTAATTACCACCAATACATACAATTGGAAAAATCTCTAATTCATGAGTTACAATCACAGAGATTTTGTTAAAAAGTCTAAAGGTATAATTGTTGTAGATGAAAGCAAGCTAGACATATATTGGAAAGACCCCACTCCAATAAAACCCTGGCAACCCCAAGTACACTTAAAGCGATACCAGGAACTTTCGCAACTATTTGTTGATATCGAAACCGCAGGAATAGACCCAGTTGAGAATCGCATTTACGCCATCGGATGTATGGATGAAATAGGGTGTTCCACTGTTTTTATAGATATCTCAGAAGCGAAAATAATCACGGAATTTCTCAATCATTTGGAAAAGAAAAATCCAGAAGTAATTTTTACCTACAACGGGATGCAATTTGACTTACCATTTATCATCACTCGCTGCAAGTTACACGGCATTGCTCACCCCTTTAAAGTCGCATCTAAGACCCGCACTATCCGAACTGCTCAAGTACACGGCGAACCGCTAAAAATTCGGGAAATATTCATCCGCAACTGCCAACACGTAGACATTTATATCTGCGTTCTTAGGTGGGATTTTATCGCCAAAAAACTTACCAACGGGCGATCGCTCAAACAAGCTGTTTTGGAAATGGGATTGCGTTCGCAAACTCGATTAGTTCTTCCTTATGAAGAAATCAAGGTTTGCTGGAAAGCTGGTTCTGGTAGCAGGGGATGGGAAAAAATCAGGGAGTATCTGACCTACGACTTAGAAGATACCCGACTCATTGCCAATATGCTCGTACCCTCGTACTATTACGAAGCACTGGTAGTACCGGGAATGAACCTCCAGCAACTAGCCCTCGCTGGTAACGGTACCAAATGGGAAAGAATTTTCGAGCATCACTATCCTGGTTACAAGCCTAAACCAGACCGCAAGTATAAATTTCAAGGGGGGATAGCTCACTCTGTACCAGGATTGTATAGAAGGGTAGGGTACATTGATATTAGTTCCATGTATCCCAGTACTATATTGTCAAAGGGGATTGTCTCTCATAAAGATACGAACCGAGTCGGATTGAACATCCTGCAATATTTAGTAACCGAGAAGTCGAGGTTGGAAAAACTCGCCAGTACTGGAGATATCGTTGCTAAGGAAAAAAAAGAATCCACCAAAGTCCTAGCTAATTCTCAGTTTGGGTTCTTCGGCACTTCGGAACTACCCTTCAATGATATGGAAGCAGCCGCCCTTGTAACAGCCTACGGTCGGCGCACATTACAATTCATGATCGAAGTAATCAATAAAGCTAGTGCAACATCCATAGAAGTTGATACTGATAGTGTGTTCTTCACGCACCCCAACCCAGAGGAAGTATACACTACACTTCAGTGTCAACTACCCCAAGGGATAACCGTCAAGCTAAAATTTATTGCCGATGCCATGTTTATCCCAGAAAGGGGAACCAAAAACTACCTTCTATGGCTTGCGGACGGAAAAATCATTACTAAAGGTAACTGGCGCAGCCGCGATCGCTCGCAATTAGAAAAAGAATTTTCTATTCAGTACTTAACCTATCTAATTCAAAATACATCAGCAGCAGAGGAATATTACGCACACATCTGTTCTCAGATTTTATCAAGGGAATACCCCAAAGAAAAGTTATGCATCACCCGCAAAATTAAAGAAGGCGAAAAGGAACTTCTCAAACTAGGAAAAACTGGAGATGTCGTAACTTACTACTACAGTATCCAGGGAGTAACCAATATAAACAGTCATAAGAAGTATTCATCCCACTACTATCTCCAATTGGTTGCCCGAAAAAGAGAAGAAATTTTGCAAATAGCAAATCCTCAAATAGTAAGCAGTTACAAACAATTAACTTTGTTTTAAGATGGTTTTGACATCCACCCCGCACTAAAGCTGTGTTTTGTGCGGGGATTCCAACATCACTGTTGGATTTTCCTCTTTCTGCGAGACGATTTACTTGTAGAAGTCGCCTTGTACAAGCAGAGATCGGACTCTCCAGAGGCGTAGTAAATTCCCGACTGCCCATCGGTATTTCTGAAAAGTTCTAATCCTTTGTTAAGGATGTTGCGGCTAGCATTCCAATCTCGGCAAGCGGTGTAGGAGCAATGTGGACAGTGATGTGTCCTGGTAGTGAGTGTTTTGTGAACTTGTTGCCCACAATTAGAGCAATCAATAGTCGTGTACGCTGGTGGCACTGCAACTACAACTCGCCCATACACCTTGCCAAAATACTCTAACCATTGAGTGAAAATGCTCCAGCCAGCATCTGAAATACTCTTGGCTAGTTTGTGATTTCTCACCATATTTCTCACCTGTAAATCTTCATACGCCACAATGTCGGCAGACATTATTACGCATAGGGCCAATTTGACGCACCAATCTTTACGCTGGCGTTGTAATTTCAGGTGTTTTTTGCCTAATCTAATTCGTGCCTTGGCACGATTTTTAGAACCTTTGGCACAACGAGATAATCTTCGTTGTGCCTTTTTTAATGTTTTTTCGGACTTGCGAAGCAACCTGGGGTTTTTTACTTTATTGCCATCACTATCTGTGTAGAAATGAGTCAGCCCTAAGTCAAGAGCTAGAGATTTACCTGTTGGTTCTAACTGCTCTTTTCTTTCATGGTCGATACAGAATTGGACATATATACCGTCCACACGACGCACTATCCTGACCCGTTTTATCTGTTTTAACTGATAGTAATTTAAGTCACGAGTTCCCCTTAGTTTCATCGTTCCAATCCCAAACTTATCTGTGAATGTGATGTATTGACGACACTGTGAAAGTGACCAACCACTTTGTTTATATTCAACAGATGCTCTGGTTTGGAGTTTACGAAATCTGGGAAAACCCTTTTTAAAAGGAACTTTGTTTTTACAATTCTCAAAAAACCTAGAGATTGCTGCCCAGGCACGTTCTGCCATTGCCTGTCTTGCCGATGAGTTGAGTTTTGATACCCAAGGAAAAGCAGGGTTGTCTGACAAAACTTTTGTATATTTATTCAAATCGTAACCATTTTTTGCATGACCATCCATCCAAAAACGCAAGCAAGAATTTCTAACAAAAAGAGCAGTCCTCAAAGCTTTATTGACTTTGAGTAACTGCTCTATTGTCGCTTCTGCTTTTGCTTCGTAGACTATCATTTTTTTGGCATGGTTACTATTAGTTAGAGTACCAGGAATTTGTCAAAAACTCAACTACCCTTTGCGTTTATCTCGCTTGGCTCGATTTCGCTCAAAGGGTGTCTCGTTTTTGTCAAAAACTCAACTACCCTTTGCGTTTATCTCGCTTGGCTCGATTTCGCTCAAAGGGTGTCTCGTTTCTGACGGCTATTTATCCTCAAGTTCCGATTAAGCTTCACTTGAGGTCTTCTAGCGATTTAAGATAAAATTATCACTACTCAACAAAAAACAACGCAGGTGGTCTGTTACTGTAGAGGCAGGGAAACGGGCAAACGGACGTCATAAGACTTTTTGGGATGCGTACAAGCGCTTGTAAGTATTGTACTTGCAGACACGGGGTGAAAAAAGTTGTTGTTAATGGGACTTTTCAGTAACAATAGCTTATATTCCCAAATGAAAACAATGCAGGCTTATGCAAATTTCCTTGCCCTCGGAACTGGAAGAATTGGTAAGAACCAATGTGGCTAGTGGCGTCTATGCCTCTGCCGATGATGTCATCTGTGCCGCCTTGCAGCTGTGGAAAGAACATACCGATTCTTTGAAAGAAGAAATTGGCCGAGGCATTGATGAGGCGGATCGAAAAGTTTTTTCCTCAATGTCCCTTGAAGACTTGAAAGCAGAAGGACGGCGCAGGCTGAACAACCAGAAACATTAAACCTGATGGCTTTTTTAGTTGTCCGTACTCGTCTTGCAGACGAAGACCTGTTGGAAATATGGCTTTACATTGCCCAAAATAACATCGATGCGGCTGACCGCTTGTTAGAAAAAATAGATAAAAAGTGCCAGCTTCTCGCTGATAGCCCAAGAGTTGGTGTCAGACGTGATGATTTAGCACTAGGTGTCTTTTGTCTTATTGAAGGCAAGTACCTGATTTTCTATCGCATCATCAATGAAACAGTCGAAATTTTGAGAATCCTACACGGGGCGCGTAATCTCAAAGCCATCTTCCACCAATAGATAGATATTGACTGCGCTATGAGGCATAAGGGAAATACGATCGCTGTCCAGGTAGTTCTAACGTAGCTGAATGGATTTGATGGGTTACTCCTTTGTTCTAGCTATTATTTTTAATAAATCTAACTAGAACAAATCTTATTGCCTCCTGGGATTATTGTGTGCCAGTTTTACGTTTATCAGCTGATTATTTGGTCGCCAGCACACAGAAACCCCTCTGTTTCTACCAAATGTGCCTCAGTAAAGCCAGCCGTCGTGAGCATCTCGGTCAATCCAGTACTCGATTGCCCGGAATGAGGAGTAAACCCAAGCGCAATCTTGCCACCGACCTTGATCACCCGTCGCATTGAGTGCAGCCCAGCCATTGCATCTGGCCAAACTTGCATGGAGTCGATCGCCAAGGCTTTATCAAATTTGTCATCTGCAAACGGCAGCTTTTCAACCGAGCCATACTCAAGTTGGACTAAGCCTGTCTCACTCGCTTTCGCATTCCGCGCTCTGGCTTGCTCAACCATTTCTTTTGAATAGTCAGCACCTGCCACATACCCGGTTGACACCGCAGCCGCCAGAATCTCAATGCCCACTCCTGGCCCGAATCCAACTTCTAGCACTTTGTCATCCGGCTGAACTTCAAGGCGATGAATCACCCACTCGGTGAAATCGCGCTTTGTGCGGGCTAAAATAAAACCTCCTAAGTAGCCCTTGAGCGATAATCGTCAGTTTTTGTTGGCGTAGTGCGGTGGCGATCGCTAACAGGTGTTGATTTTGTTCTTCCTGCTCCAATGACATCTAAGCGTCACTGGAACTTCTCTATCGTGATCGGGATGCGAATGAGTCTCCACTATCTTCTGATAGAGCTTGCTAATAAAGGCTAATTCTTCTCCAGACGCTTCATCACAGTCAGCATCAACAACGAAAGAACGGCACTAACCGTTTATCCAATTTTTGGGCTGTACAGCCGGGCAATTTTCTCAAAAACTTTATTTTTTCCTTACTCTGAAGATAGGTATATTTTCCGTTTCTGCTGCTTCTTAGTCGATAGGTAAAATCTCTTCGGTTCTGATTTGAACTAGCGGTTCTTGGCAACTTTTGGTGATCTAGGTTGGGGAAAGGCAGAGGGCAGAAGGCAGAAGGAAGAAAGATATAATCGAGATACTTTAATCATGGAGTATAAATAAGTACATTTAAACAATTTGGCTGCTTCTATTTTTTACTTGAAATTTAAAACCAAGATAAATGATTTATCACTACTTACTGGCTAACGCAATCTCCATAACGAAATTCACATGTATATTGCCCATGCCAGTAAGATTAATTTATGGGGAAGATACCTATTCAATATCAAAAAGGGTAGAACAATTAATCAAAGATGTTACTACTCAAGAATGGGAGATATTCAACTATATCCAAGTTGATTGTAAAACGGCAGCAATACCCCAGATAATAACAGAGGTAATGACAATTCCTTTGGGGAGGGAGGAAAGATTGTCCATATTACAGACGGGACAATATTCAATAAATGCTCGGATGAAGTAATTTCCTCTCTCGAAGAAAATCTTTCCAAAGTACCCAAACAAAACCTACTTTTAATTACCTCACAAAACAAACCAGATGGCAGAAGTAAAGCCGTTAAAATACTACTCCAGTACGTAGAGGTTGAAGAATTTCCCCTGATCGCCAGTTGGGATAAACAAGGAATAGAAAAACTAATTCAAACAACAGTAAAAACCTATTCCCTAGAACTTACTCCCACTGCCACAAGCTATCTTGTAGAGGCAATTGGCAACAATACTGCACGGCTTGATAGAGAACTCGCCAAGCTTGCTATCTACGCTCAAGGAGAAAAACTAAAGTTAGAAGATGTACAAGCCCTAGTTAGCAATAACAATACTAACTGTACCGAACTTGGCCACGCCATCAAAAATGGTAAAGCAGATGCAGCAGCGCAAATACTCCACCGCCTGGTAGGTAACAACGAACACCCTCTCAAAATCATCGCCACTCTCATAACTTATTTCCGTACCTGGCTTGTTACCAAAACTGGGGTAGAAGGAAAACTGCCCGATAACAAAATCTCAACACTTGCTGAACTAACCAACCCCAAAAGGCTGTACTTCCTCAAGAAGGAAGTTGAAACCGTAAGTACCGCCAAACTTAAACAAAGCCTAGTAGCACTTATTCAAGTTGAGGGCGAACTCAAAACTGGAATTGACAACTTTACTCCTAGCATCATCAAAATCTGCAATTTATGAATAATTTATTCACCGAAATTATCGGACAGCATACCGCAAAACTTATTTTGAGTAGTGCGATCGCAAGCGGTAAGACTGCACCAGCCTACCTATTTACTAGTACTACCGAGGGAGTAGGTAAAACTAAAACTGCTCTTGTGTTTGCCTCCTATATCTCGGCATCCACAGACTTACTGCAAATACATCCCCAAGGAGATAATTCCAGTATTGGTGTAGAAAAGGTACGGGAAATCATCACCTTCGTTTCAACTTCCCCAATCGAGGGTGAGCGAAAAGTTGTAATTTTACATGAGTGCGATAGCATCACACCCGCCGCTGCCAACGCCTTACTCAAAACTTTAGAAGAGCCAGGAAAGGGTGTATTTATCCTCATCACATCCCAACCTCAAAATATACTAGCTACTATCAAAAGTAGGTGTCAAATAGTACCTTTTAGTCAACTATTTCCTGATGAAGTAAAAACTATCTTGGAGAGCTATAAAATCAGCCTGCATCAAGACATCCTCAAACTTTGTTCGGTAAGCCCTGGTCGTGCGATCGCATTCCACAAGCTGTTAAATTCCATACCTGAAAGCATACTCGACCAACTGCAAGTACCTCCACTAGACATAATAACAGCCCTGGAGGTAAGTAATTGGACAAGCAAGCAGGATAAACAAACTCAAGCTTTATTACTCACCTACTTGCAGACAAGCTGGTGGAAAAAGACCAAAAATACGGGAAGCCTTGCCAAATTCAATCAAGCAAGAAAGCAGCTTTGCTTTTCAGTATCACCTAGAAATATCTGGGATACGTTACTCATGCCCTAAGAAAACGTGAGTTCGACGGGTTGATTTAGGTGCAAAAAAAAGCTGAGACTAGAATTAGAAGAAAAAATCAAGAGTGTCTCAGCTATGTCCACAATTGTATCTCGCCTAGATGTAACCCAGATTTTCTGTGATGTAGACGATTTTTGCTCAAGATGGGAGCAGTGCTGGCAACAAGTGCCGCAGCTACCATCGATGACGGGAGAGAGACGCAGCAAATCGAGAATGCATCTAAGTGAAGTGATAACAATAGTGATAGCGTTTCATGGCAGTGGTTATAGGACATTTAAGGAGTTCTACACACTACAGGTAGTACCAGGTTGGAAAAAAGCTTTTCCCAACTTAGTAAGCTATACAAGATTTGTGGAATTGATGCCTTGGTGTTTGATGTTGCTATGTTGCTTTTTACATACACGTACGGGAGAAATTACAGGGATTAGTTTTATCGATTCCACTCCTATCGAAGTTTGTCATCAATGCCGCGCACATGCACACAAAGTGTTTAAAGGATTAGTCAAATGGGGTAAAAACTCGGTGGGTTGGCACTTTGGTTTTAAACTTCATTTAATTATTAATGACTGTGGAGAACTGCTGGCATTTCAACTTACTCCTGCAAATGTTGATGACCGAGAACCAGTTCCAGATATGACTAAGGACTTGATTGGTAAACTATTTGGAGACCGAGGATATATTTCACAAAGACTCTTTGAGGAATTGTATGCACGAGGCTTACAGTTCGTGACCAAATCCAAAAAGAACATGAAAAACCGCTTGGTAAAACTCATTGATCAAATTCTTTTACGCAAGCGTGCAGTCATTGAATCAGTTCATGACCACTTGAAAAACCTGTGTCAGATAGAACATTCTCGCCATCGTAGTGTTTTTAACTTTTTGGTCAATTTGATGGCTGGTTTGGCTGCTTATACCTATTTGCCTCAAAAACCTTCACTTGATATTTACCCCAAAAACTTACCTGCTCTACCTCCTGCTGTTTTTTAATTCGTCGAACTCACGTTAAGAAAATACTGCTACACACACTAAGCCGTCAGTTAATTACTACTAACTGGCGGCTTTTTATCTGGAGGTTAAAATGCAACAACAAACCCTTTTCGATATCGAACAAACCATCAAAAATAGTAAGTCGAAAGGAGAGAAAATAGTAACTCCCAACCTTAAAAAAATGCTCAAAGTATTAGCCAGTATGGGAATGGATAGAAAAGTATTTGCCTGTTTGCTAGAAATAGCGGAAGTTGAAGTGCAGTTAGTAAAGTATTTAGCTGGCCCGATAATTACTGATGGACGAGAATGGAGGTATACTATTCCCAATTGGGTATGGCAAGCAATAGCAATCGACAGATTAGATACAATCTTAGAAGAAGTAGATAAAGGAGAAACAGGTAAACTTGCTACGCCAAGTGAAGTACTTGCTGTGATGATGCCAATCACATTTGAAGTTCCGCTATCTTGGGAGTGGAATAACGTATATTTTTGGGCAAGTCATACCACCCTTATCAAGCACAAACCATTCCCAAATTATGATTACGAAAATCTATGGAAAATCATTGGTACAACTCCTATTGATTATAAACAAATCCAACACGATTATGACACTCTCGCCACCGATATCCGCACTCGTGTAATCAAAAATGCAAGTAGTGAATGGGGTAAAAGGCTCAAACAAAAACTCCCTAAAAAGGTAAATACTTTAGAAGAAATCAACCCACAATTATCACTTTTTTAACAACTAGCAACTACTGGGTAGGCAGTGATAGCTGTGGAACCATGAATTAAGTGAAATCAGAATTATCTTTATAATCCTGATTTTTTCTTTATTTATAATCCCGCAGCATCTTTCTTACCTCGGTTATAGAAAGGCATCAAACTAGAAAAAGCCTTACACAAAAACCAATTTTTGCCATCAGCCCATTCCTCAATCCCTGAAGCAGTAATGAAATAACCAATTCTATAAGTAGCAATCGCCAAATTTGATTGAAAAGTAACAGTAGAGCGAATAGTAACTGGAATAGACATTATCTCATCCAACCGACTTGCATTATATTCTTTACCTACAAATAAGTAATAAACAACCCTTTGGACTAATCTTGATAGCAGTTCTGAACGGTCAGTGCATTTTTCAATATAAGGTTTGCATTGGAAATAATCAGCAGGCAAACGTTCGTATTTTCTATCAAACTCTTCCCTTTCAATTTCATCTAAATCATCATATTCATTATCAACTTCATCATCAATATCGCTAGTACCCATAATAAATTCACCCAAAGCCGCCAGTTTAAAGCTAAGGTAATTTAGCAACATTCCCCACTTTAAGCTATCTTTTTCTTCAATACCAGTAAAATATATTTCATCACCAAACTTAAGGTTATCGCCAAATTGATGCTTATCTAAAATCTCAAAACTTTCGTATACTAATCTACGAGCAAAATATTGATCGCTGGAGTTGACAAATATCCCCTTCAATTCTGCATCTATAAGATGCATCGCAATCACTACAAGCGCATAAAAAGAAGCATCATACAAACAATTGACGTGAGGGGTAATATAATGACTCAAACGGAGTAAAATCATCTCATCCCAAGCACCAATTCGAGCAGTATTAGATACCTTCCTAAAATGTTCAACATCCGGGGTAGCAAAAGACCTATCTCGCCATTCTGAATTATCTACAAGCAAGGGTGATGAATAATCAACAGGAATATTGCTTTGTTGGTTTTCATCATGCTGCATCCACATTAACGCCAGTAAAACCAACTTGCACTCTACCAACCTTACTTGAAGAGGTTGCATCAAGTCTATCTCTAATTTGAATGTTTCCATAACTGATAAAAATTCAACACGTACATATATACTTCCCGTAGCCACAAATTTTATACTTATAGATAAACAAAATACCAGACAAATTGTGGGTAGCTCCACCCAGTGACCAACAACCACAGACTAACAGGTGCTTACGCAAATAGGGATTTGAAGTATTAGAAAATTAAAATCCTATGAGCGAGTATCTCAATCGCATCACATTAGTTGGTAGGGCAGGACAAGAACCGGAAGTCCGCTACTTCGAGAGTGGGGCTGTCAAAGCGTCTATTTCGGTTGCAGTGCGGCCTCCCTATAAAAGTGAAACTCCACTTTGGTTTGACCTTACCGCTTGGGGATCAACCGCAGAGGTAATTGCAAATTATGTCAAAAAGGGAACCCAAATTGCTATATTAGGCGAATTTAGCTTTGATAGGTGGACGGATAAAAATTCAGGAACTATGAGGTCTAAACCTGTAGTAACTGTCCAAAAAATCGAACTGTTAAGCTCTCCTCGCAGTGAAGATAAATCTTCCTTAGAAGACAAACAAACTGCGAACATAACTAACGCAAATTTCTAAAAGAACTTTGCATTCAAAAATAGCCCCTAGCAGAGAGTTCTTGCTTGGGGGCATTGTTCAATTAGTAAATAGGAACACCATAAAATGATAGAAACCAATTTGACATTAACAATCGAAAATATTAATGAGACCCATGACAGAGAAGGTTCACTCATTTGTCATGGGGTAGCTAGTTTTAGTTATCGGGGTAAAGACGGCATGGTAGTAGATGAAATCCCCTACCGTGCTAAAGGTACTCCTGCTGTAGATATAAAAGGGAGTGGGGAAAACTGCCAAGGGATAGCTAACGGGTACATCGATTTACAAATTAACGAACAGGAAAACTATAAAGAAAAAGTAGCTACCCTCGTAATTAGAGGATTTATCCCCACCGGAAAAACCCTCCAAGAACTAGCATATTTTGGAGCTACACAAGAAAAATCTTCTGATTTCGCACAAGAGCTGGAGGAGAATATTTCCAGTGATAATAATGAAAATCTAGGTGATGAACCTCCTTTTTAAAGTGGATACTAATATGAATACTTAAGTATCCAGTTTAAGAATTAAGAATAATGTCATTATGAGTCGGTATAGAGACTCATATTGGCATTATTTTTTTACTCTTTATCAAGAAGACTTTGATAGAATCACTTCAAATGAGTTAAAAAACACCCTTGAAAATGCCAAAAAAGAAGACTAAAATAATTGCCGCATTCAACCAGTCTGGTGGAGCTGGTAAGACTACCACAGTTCATAATATTGGGTATCATCTTGCTCAAAAACACCGAGTCTTGCTTATAGATATGGACCCACAAGCAAGTCTGACAACCTTTATGGGAATAGAACCCAAGGAGCTAAAAGATGAGCAGACAATATATGCTGCTATCACCGAACGCGGGCCGCTATACATTTGGCACGAACCTATCCATAATATGTATCTTGTACCCAGTAATAATGCTCTAACCGGAGCTGAAATCGAACTAGGACGCGATATCACAACTGACGCTCGACAAAAACTCAAGTTTGCACTTGAACCAATAGTCGGCGAATATGATTACATCTTAATTGATTGCCCTCCCTCACTGGGATACCTAAGCATTATGAGTGTAATGGCAGCTACCCATATCCTGATACCAGTGCAGACAGAATATAAATGCTATGCTGCTACAGAACAATTGCTAACAACAATTGCCCGTCTTAAGAAAGGAGGACACAAAGACTTACAAATCGCAGCTTTTATCCCAACCCAATATGACAAACGTACCCTTCAACAATCAGGTATCCTCGAAGCCATTAAAAAACAAATCGAAGGACGGGCGCATATAACTACACCCATTCCCAATTCGATAGACTTTCCAAGTGCATCACAAGCACATCTCCCGCTTGCTCTGTGGAAGAAAAATCACCCAGCAGTTAGTATCTTAGAAGAAATCGCAAATTACCTTATAAAACTATAAATATGACTAAACAAGTTGAACTCAAAGCATACGATAAAAACGCACTCGATGATTTATTTAGTGGTGCTAGCCAAGAAGATTCAGACAACAAAAACACTACTACCCTCCCAATAGATTCAATTATCCTTCCCCCATCACAACCCCGTAGGTACTTTGATCCGCAAAAAATTCAATCTCTTGCAGAAAATATTAAAGAAAACGGGTTGCTTTCCCCTATTGTAGTTAGATCCACAAGTAGTAACGAATTTGAACTAGTTGCTGGTGAGCGTCGCCTGCGAGCAAGCAAACTAGCTGGACTCGAAGAAATTCCCGTCAATGTAATCGACTGCGATGAGAATGCTGCTGTTCGCATCCGCTTGGTCGAAAACCTCCAACGCGAAGATCTCAACACTTATGAGGAAACCATTGGTATTCTCGAACTACTCGCAGCTATTTTGAATCTTGACCAAAAGAATATAGTTTATCTTCTAAACAGAATGCTAGATGAGGAAAAAAATAAAGTTCCCCAAAACGTTTTGGGGAGCGATGAAAGTCTTACTATACAAAACTTGTTCTCTAAATTTGGCAAAATTACCTGGCAGTCGTTTGTCACAACGCGCCTACCTTTACTTAAACTACCAAACGATATCCAGGATGTACTTATAAGAGGGCAGTTAGAATATACCAAAGCCCATGCGATCGCACGGGTAAAGGAGGAACAAGCGAGGGGGAAAATAATAAAGCAGGCGATTGACGAAGGATTGTCACTATCGCAAATAAAAGAGATAGTAGAGGGTGTTCTGGAAGCAGGTAAAACAGATAAAGAAGAAACCCCCTTTCAACAGTTAGCATCAAGAGGAAAAAATGTACAAGGACTATTAAAAAAACACAGGAAATTTCTAGAAAATGACAAAAAGATAACAAATAAAATCAATCGGCTGCTAGCACAGATAGAAGAACTCTTTCCATCTGAAACAGAGAACACAGAGATGGAAAGCTTAAAATAAGGAAGCAAGGGAGATAATAATTATCCCTCCTTTAGCTTAAAACATACAAAAAGCATCCTAATTACCCTACTTATCTCGCTTTATATTTCTCTTTAATACTTTTAATCGCACTCTCAGTTAGCTTAACGTCTTGAACTTTCCCTTGGGATTGATAGAGGTTCTTCGCTTTTTGTAAATCGAATATACTCGCTTTGTACTTATTGAGACAATCTTGAACAAGTCCCCTTACTGCGTAACCTTGAGCGTTATTTGGATCGAGTTTCAAACCCTGGTTGAGGTAAGATAACGCTTTTGTACATACTTCAATTCTATTACCATCAATATCAACGCCAAACAACTTATTAGCTAAAATTTTTTCACTATAATCCACAAAGTCTTGTGCAGTTACAAGCTTAGGAGGTTCTTCAATTTTAGGTGAGCGGAAAAAGTAGGGTAAGCCAATAATTAACCCTAATACAGGCATTACAAGTATATATGTAATAGGGTTAAACAAAACAAAATAATGATGTATCTTTTGGTATTTATTGAACATGATAGTAAATATAATTCAAGGCTCTTAATGCAGTACTCATAAACTGAGTACTGCTATAAAAATAATCAAGTTGGAAACAGTACTATCAAAAATAAGCTGAAGCAAGATGATGGGCATTCATTAAACGCACATCTGAAATCACACTAACTAGCTCATAGGATATCATCCGTAGTGTAAAGAAACCTAGATAAACTAGCCCCAGCAATTTATCTTATCTAGTCGATGATTAACATTGCACGTACCACTTGTAAAGATATCAACAAAAATCATCTTTACCTAGATACGAAAATCCCACAACAAACGAAGATTCAATAATTACGTATAACTCTAGTTGGAGGATATTACAAATATATAATTAAGCAGGGTAAAATCAATCCACACCGGAGTTACAAGCAAAGATGCTGCAGTAGAGCCAAGTTTAAATAAAACCCTCCTAAAAAGAAAAACTGAATTGAACAGCCGCATTCGCGGAAGAAAAACGATTCAAGTTACAACATTTACGAGATGTCCATGAATATCAACGTAGTAGTACTTTCCGGAACCATCGGTAACGCAAAATTATTCCAAATTGGCGAGCGCAAGGTTTGGGAAATTTCCCTTGGAGTTAACAAAAAGGGAGGCGAAACTTCCTGGATTCCAGTCAAGTTTTGGTGCGGTCAAAATTACAAACTTGAGTTTCGTAAAGGAATGCAAGTGAACGTATCGGGAAGCATTGAAACTAATGTATTTACTCCCAAAGGTAGCGATGAGAAAGCAAAGCTTGTTTATGTAGAAGCTGAAGAGATCCAGGTTACGAACTGGGGCAAATCTACTGAAACTATCGAAGAAGCTGCGTAAGCCAAGATAACTTTATACGAAGTTCACTCTATAAAAGCGGACTGTAATCAACAAAAAATAAACGATTGTTCTGATTAGCGAACAGTCGTTTGTTTTTTCAACGGCTTTAGCCGAGTAAACACGAATAAAAAATAACTCTCAATAGGAGATATAATTATGGCTACCAAAACCAAAAAGCTTGCTCAAGTTAACGATTTTACAATGGGTATTTATATACTTCCATCTTATGAGGAGAGCAAGTTAAAGCAGGTTTATTATGCCTTGCAGGAGGTCTGCGGGAAATCTTGTGAAGCCAAAACTGGTAAGAAATGGAAGAAAGCCGAATGGGATGAGTTCAAGGCAAAGTTCTAAGAAACTTTTGGGACAGTTGAACAGCCGAAATATTCAACTCAACAAATGATTCAGTTCTCCATCGACAAATTCAACAAGGGGCTTCTTGAACTACTAGAGGTCAACCGCAAAACTTGGCAGCGTAGAGAAAAATATCTCGCCAATCAACCAGAAGTTATTTAACTAAAAATTTTTAACAATCAAAAAACGGTCAGGAATAACATTCTGACTATTTATTTTTATACATCCAAGAGCGTTCGCTCAACTATTGCTAGAGAAACACTCTCTTAAAAATTAATCTAAAGAGAATAGTTGCAGAAATTTCTGCAACTACTGCTTTTTCTACTGCTCTATGTCCACTCTACTCCAATCCATGCTTGCAGAGGCTAAATCTTATCGCTCATTGTCAGAAACTCCTTGGGAATCTCACGGGGCGTGTAGTTAGGAACTTTCTTGGCAGAGCTATTAGCCTCTACTAAAGTATTGGCAGTACTAGTTGGTTTAACCGTAGGAGCATCAAACAAAGGTTGAGAGCGCTCGTAATTAGTCACCCTATCAAACTCCAACACCATATGCTCGTGTAGCGCAACGACATCCGCCATCCGATTGCCCATGCTGCTAGCTATATCTGGGATGGCGATACCCCCATGCCAAGATACCCTAATATCTTCCTTCTGGAAGTAAGCATCAATTTCGTAGCGTATATAATCAGCAGTACCTCCACAAAATACCACCTCGCACACATCCTCTTCCATTTGCGATCGCAACCATCTCACAATCGCCCTTTGGTATTCATCGCGAGCAAGCAACAAAGCCTTGGACATTAACTCCCCATCAGCTTTTATCTCATCGGCTTTACGCTTGCGCGAGAGTTTCTGTAACAGTTGGGGGTTACAATCAGCTCCCGCCTCAACCAACACTCCGACAATATTAGGATTATCCTGGCTCAATCCTGATACCTTGGAAACAAAATTGTTCACCAGCCACGACATCCCCAAGTCGCAAGTTATCCCTCGACTGGGAACGCCACCCATAACAAGAAATACACTCGCATTGCGATAACCCAACATCACATACAACGAGTTAGGTGTATTCCCATCAAGCACTCTCCGGCGATGGAAAAATACCCCACTACCCTCAGAAGCTACTTCATAGCGGATCATCTTCACCCGCATCCTACCTGCTGGTGTCTCAAACCCCCTAAATACTTCCCGCAAGCGAGTTTCTAACTGCTCCTTATCGCGCACTTCTCCTGGCGGTAGCAAAATATTTAGATACAGCGCAACATCATTATGCAGGTTCAGTTTCTCCTTCACAAGCCAAATCATCGCACATACTTTGGGTATAGCCAGTTCATACTTTAGTTCTCTTAGTTGAGATATACCTTTAAACCGACGACGGGCAAGTTCTCCCAGCACATAATACTCTCCCCCCACACCTACCCAAACGCGGCTTTCGGGCAACCCTTCTGCATCTATACTCTCAACTGAAGCTTTGCTTACATCAGCCACTTCCGAATCCATTAGCAAAACTTGCGGCTTTCCTTCTGGATACTCCTGAGCGATCGCCTTAGTCTTGCTACCACCCATATCCAAAGTTAAAACTATCTTCTTAGGTTGAGATTTATCACTAGTTTTAGCCATATTTGTTATTTTTTATAAATGAGTGTGGTAACAACCAATTTAACCTACACGTACATCAGAGCAGGTTGGTTCACAAAAATTTCAATAAC
The DNA here is from genome assembly GCF_030381805.1 of Chlorogloeopsis sp. ULAP01. Taxonomy (NCBI): domain Bacteria; kingdom Bacillati; phylum Cyanobacteriota; class Cyanophyceae; order Nostocales; family Chlorogloeopsidaceae; genus Chlorogloeopsis; species Chlorogloeopsis sp. ULAP01. The sequence goes on along the minus strand of NZ_JAUDRH010000012.1, from coordinate 78,160 downwards.
CACTAATTAAATTAAAAGTTTACATTAGGATAAATCACCACAATAGCAGCTGCTTCAATTACATGAAGCAAGCGAAGAATAAGTTATCATGTGGCACGAAATTAATAATACTAATTGGAAAGAATTACTGGAAACTCGCCTAGAGAATTTAGGATGGACACTGTATAAATTAGCCAAAGAATATATAAAAGTTCTTGGAGAAGAAAACAGTCCAGCCTCAAGATATCATTCTGCCATAGGCAAATTGTTTGAAATGCTTGAAAAATCTAAAATTAAAACAGTGGAAAATGTTATCAAAGCACTTGGTGGAAAAATAATTATTGTATGGGATAACACGAAAAGAGAGAGCGTTGCAGATGGGCTAGTTAAATTAAGAGAATGTACAACTAATCAAATAATTCAAGAGCTATCTAGACGCGTAATTGAAATTAGTCCTCCAGAATTAATTAAACTAAAATATCCAAACTGCCCTAGAAATAAGCTCAAAATTAGCTCACAAGATATAGCGAGTTTATTAGACGACAAATCAGCAAGTAAAAAATACAAAGCTAATTAATATAACAATAGCAACAAAGGTAAATTCAAACTTCATGTTTGATGAAAAAGGTAATTTGTATTAATCAAGAAGTCCCTCTTTCTTAAAGGGATTTTTCTTTCACCCACACTACCTTTACAGCCGCATAACGCGAAGAAGGGGGTGAAAAATCCACGGAATAATTCACACTATGGCTGTCGTACTTACACTACCACAGGCCCAAATTCTTATCCATCAAATAACAGGTGCAAAAACTGGTAGAGTCTATTTCCCTGCTATATTTGTGGCAGAAAACCAAGACTCTATAAAAACTTGGCTGAGTCAAGATGATATCTCTTTCAGCGAACGCGATATCAAATACTACTCTGATGGCTCGTTTCGCATCTATTTCAAATCATCTAATATTAAAAAACAAATTGGGAAGCTGTACAAATAATTCTTGCTACCAAGCCCTCTAATGAGAGGGTTTTTATTTTTATAACTCAATTCTCTCTACATCTATAACAGTCGAAGACAGCGGAACACGAACTTTCTTATTGATAGGAGAAATCCTCATGTTAAAACGTACAGCCAAACACAATCCTCGTTAGCTTACCGCCCTCTGAATAAATAAAGCATGACGAATTTATCAACCAAATCCAACACGCGATCGCTAAACATTGTAATTTGTAGAAACTAACCAGCAGCACTACTCAAACTAATAATCTCTTACTGTCTATGTTTATACAGTTGCTCTCGCATAACTCCTGTGATAACAACTTAATCGTAGGAGAAATCCCTATGGCAATATTCTTTGATGGCGCAACTGATAACTTGGTCGCATCCGTTCTCAACTCAATCGAGTGGCGTATTCGTTACAACATACTTGAGGGTCGTTGTCCCGACAGTCCAGCTTTTCGACAAGTTATCCCCGGCGCAGTCTCTAACGGCATTCATCAACCAGAAGGTGCATTTGAAATTACTAGTAGTCCTATCTCTGGAAGTCAGAAAACTACCATCAGTTGGTATTCAGACGAGGGGACAATTCGCTTCCACATTATCGCTCTTTTGTCACTTTAGGCAGAGGAAAAAAAGAAATCAGGGTGAGACAGGAAGATAAAAATGGGATAAGTAAGGTAATTAACAATGGATTGAAGTGAGCGCAAATCCCAAAGATAATTGGGGGATAAGGAAAACTGTAAGCCAAGGTTGAATTAAATTAAATAGGATAAAAGGTTGAACTATTAAACGGAGATTGTTCAGAATATTCTTCCAGCCTTTACCATTATTCCACCAGGGATGAGAAGCCAATTTTGATTGAGATTGTGACGGAGAAGAGCGCATTTGGTCTGAATGAAGACTAACCATCAAATAGCTACTACAAACAATCTCCCACCCTTCGGGTTCGCCAGTCGCTACAACGGGGGGAACCCCCGCAACGCGCTGGCTCACCATCGCTCAATATCTGGATAGTGAGTCAAACGATAATCTGCCCAACCTAATTCATTCTTACTTTGTTTTAAACCATAGAACACACCATATGCTGTCACCACCACAATCCCATTCTCGGTTTTTCCCAAATTTCCTATGTACTACCGTTTGACATAATCTGTTGATGTTCCTTTTTTCTTATCTCCTGTTTCGTCAATAATTAAAATGATCGGTCTTCCCTTTAACACTTGTAAAATTAGTTCTAACCGCAAGGTTCTTAACTTTTCTACTTCCCAATGTGCTGAAGTTAAAAGATGATGTAATCCTTGATGATTATCTAACCCAACAATCTTAGCGCTCGCTGGTAGGGTTTTACGTTTTATATCTGAAACACAACCCACATGAAGGTACTTAAAAGCCTCGAAATTCCTAACATCTGAAAACAGGTTTTTATACCACTGGCAATATTCGTCCACAAATTTTACTGTTGGTGCAGCGGAACGAGACTGTATCATGCTCACAGCAACGGTTTCGTCGTTTTTATCTTATTATTCTCTCATCATAGTGACAAAAGAGGGATAACTCTGGGTGTAACGGACAAGGGCGTACTGGACAATGGCTTGGGCTAATTTCAAACATATCTTTATATTGATAGAGCGAAATATCATATTGTTGAGCAAACACCTGTAATACCTGATCTGTATAGATGCGTATCTTTCCAGCCGTTAGCCCAAAACAGTGAATTGGCTCTAGGCGACAAACAGGTTTTTGTCCTAGCCACAATTCTGCACTCAAAGCATGTAATGGTTTATCTCCCGGTTCTTTATACAGATATAGCACTGCAAAATAGGTCGCTGGTGGAACAATAGCGATCACATCAATTTCTGTCGAATCACTCTTGGTTCTTCGGCGGTAGAACGAACGGCGATTATGACAGACTTTGGGATTCCAACATCCATCTCCGTCTGTCCCATGCAGTACCTTTGCTTTAGCTGTTGGTAAATTAGCGCATAGCTGACACTTAGGATCTAGTGGCTTCGGCATACTCTACTCCACATCTTCTTCGCCAATGGCACGATAATAAGCAGCGATCGCCGCTGATTGTTCACTGCGGAGTGTATACCGTCGAAATGCTTTCTCACTTTGATGCCCTGTCAGCTTTCGCGCATGAGTTGGATCAACACCCAATAGTAGTAGGTCAGTAGCATAAGTATGCCGGAATTGGTGCGGATGCAAATCTTCAATAAGGGCCAGTTCACCTATTTTTTCTATCGCAAAGTAAATGCCGTGGTAACTTAAGCGTTCTCCTTGGTATGAAGGATGGTGTGAAATCATCAATGGACTAAGGCTGTTTAATACTTCACCTTGTTCTTCTCGTGCTTGTAAATACTCTGCTAAAACTTCCCGACTTTCTTTTCGCAATGGCACTAAGCGTGGTTCATTCGTTTTGGTATCCGGCAAAAACAGTAGCTTACTATCGAAGGAGCCAACATTTAGCTGCACAATTTCTCCAGCCCGCAGTCCGTGGCTAAGAATGTGAACTAGCGCAGTATCGCGTTGCTTTGTTTCTCCAAGCAATTCTAAAGCTGACCACACCCGTTCCATCTGTTCTGGTGTTAAACTCTGGGCTGGTGGTAGAGGCACTTTTTCCAGTTTTATGCTCAACGTCGGATTCGTAGCAATAATGTCAGGATAGGCTAAACACATCCATTTGAAAAAGCTTTTGAGAGCAGCAATTCCAGCATTGATACTGCTTTTAGAAAGCGGTTTATCCTCATGAGTGTGTACTTCTTGCATTAAGTACTCTTTGTACTGCCCAAAGTGTCGCGATCGCAATTCGTGGTAGTGGAGTTCTGTCCATGCCAAAAATCGCTTTAGTTCTCGTTCATACAATTTCCGAGTGTTAGGCGCAAGGTTGTTGCTACGTAAGAATTCCAGCACTTTTACCCACCTAATATCAGTGGGTGCAGCTATTTTTGTCGGTCTATTTGTTCTTTGTCGTTCTGGTGCGGATACAGTTTCCTTGTTAAGGGGAATGAGTTTGATTGGAGGTAAAGAATCTGCACTATAATTCATTGTTAATTTAGATATTTTGAATATGTTTGGTGAATACTTAGTTAATTGTGTTAATTGCTGGTTGATATTCATCATATTTTTTGTTTTTTCATAGTTGTTATATATAAATTAAGCCTCTTTAATAGAATTATTCTTATAAGAATGTCAACTAAAATCTATGAATAATCACGGATATTTTTGTTGGCTTATTAACGCTTGTCGCTGAAGCAATCGATTAGGAAGATTAAACTGAAGTAACCTTGCAGTTGCTTGTCCAATCTGAGTTTTCCCCTTAATCCTCGCGCCCTCAAAATAGAAATGCTCATCCCAAATTTGACGGCGCGGGTTAAACAATGGAACAATTTCTCCTGTAGCCGCATCGATAGTTGCGAAATCAGAACCTTTATGGCGATTGCATGATAAACATGAAAGTGCTAAATTTTCCTCCACAGTTTCGCTCCCATGCTTTACAGCAATAATATGATCCACCTCATGGGTATATATTGAAAAACAGGAGTGAATTAAACAATATTCACAGCGTCCTGACGCTCTATTGATAACCAGCTTCCTCAGTTCTGTAGAAATTGAATTAGAAGACATCTTATTTGATTACTTTGCTGTTGCTCGCGCCTTGAGTAAAATCATCAGATGTTCTAATTGCTCGTAAACATCTAACTCTGCTATTTCCATTGAAGTGAGTGAACCAGAGCGGTTTTTTTCTAATAATGCTTGCAACCGCCTTTGTGCCTGCTCTGAGACTTTAAAAGCAATAATTTCTTCTGGTGTTGGACGCTTCAGTAAAAAATCTAGAACTTCTTGATAAATTTCCGGAATGTTTATAGTCTCTGCACTGACTAAGGGTTGTTGTGTTGTTTGCCCTGGCTCAGTATCTAGCAATCGCCAAAGCAATTCGGGTAAACGATTTTGCAGAGGTTCTAAACGTTGAGCTAGTTCATCCGGTATTTGAATGGTTAGTTTTGCCACGCTTTAAACCATCAACTGAGTGAGTTGCTCATATTATGCTTATAACTACAGCGTAATACAAGACTACAACACAAAATAAGATACCCTTATCTTTTATACGACATAAACTACGATTAATATTAAGTCGCTTGATTTATCTCCTTTGATTTATCTCCTTTGATTTATCTCCTTGTTCTAGCTGATAAAATATAAATATTAAGCTAGAACTATGTGCTAACTCATGCCTCGTAAAATCTGCGGACTTGGCTTTGACTGTGCCTCTATGATGTTGCAACCGGGGATAGATCCTGGAGAATGCTTAAATTACAAGACTTGTGGAGCAGCTACCAAGTTGACTCCAGATGAGGAAATCGAACTAATTCGCGTTCGTGAGATTGAAGCACAGGAACGCGAACTGCGAGTACGTTTATGGAATCAGGAGTGGGAACGTATTCAAGAAACTTTTAGAACTACACGCCGTCAAGCCGCAATCATGATGCTGATGTCCAGAGGATGTCCTCAAAGTCCTGAGTCATTAGGTGTTACTGCACCCCTTCAGGCGATCGCTGCTTGTGTTCAACAATTGCATCATCACTTAAATAATCTAGAAGGACAATACATTGCCCCTGGTGGTTGTGAGGTACATCATTACAGTGTGAAACGTCCAAGTGGTATTTATGACTACAACAAACTCACTGCCGATGAACCAATATTTGAGCCTTCCCAAAAAGAGCAAAAAGTTAGAGTTGTTCATTTAAGCCATGATGACGATCCCCGAAACTTGGAAGCTCGGCTTGGGATTGAGCGGCGAAATCAGTTAACTCGTGTACGAACACTCCTGGCTTCGACAGTAGAACTACTTCACTCTTGTGCCAACATATTGAGTGAAGACTCCTCAGTCGAGGATAACTCATTACTCAGGAGTGGGCACTCATCACTACCCCAAAGTGATCGCTCCAGTTTCAGCAGCGAACTTAACACCTCACCTGAGAATGGGGATGAAATATTAGGGATAGAAGAAAACACTACTGCACCAGCCGAGTCTCCATAATGGGAATTATAACGAACTAGGTGCAAGCGCACTGGGAGACCAAAGGCATCATAACCCAGGAAAAAAAGCACTCTTTACAGATGTACAACAAGCGCAACTGTGGCAGGTACTGGAAGGCAAAGCACCGGATGGTGGGTTGTGGAATGGTCGCAAGGTAGCAGATTGGTTAAGTGAACTGACAGGAAAACGTATCAGTCGCCATCGGGGGTGGGAGTATCTACAACAAATGAGATCTGAAGGGGTGACAGTGAGGCTATAATGCTGACTGAATAAGCGTCATGGCGCGTAGACCTTTCTGAAAATGAGGTAGCTTATTGGGCTTTTTTCGCATAAGAGCGATCGCCAAATCTGACCAAAATTCCATTGCACCTACCCATAAATAACCCTTACGGGTTCGCCAGTCGCTTCAAGTCGGCAGAGCCGCCCAACGCGCAGGCTCACCGTATAAACCAATCCAAAATGCGCTATGCCGACGTATAGAACGTTTTAATTCTTGAAGGCGACCAACATACTTTTGCAAACCAATTTGTCGTGATTTCCGACCATTAAAGACCGCACAACTGTAGGCTATAGCTACCAATAAAATCAGTGCAATTAAACGTTTACCAGTCGTATAAGTGGATTCTAAATTGTAACCACCTGTTTTACAATCCTTAAACATTGCTTCAATCCCACTACGATATTTAAAGCTTTTAATAGCTGCTGAAAAACTGTCTAAATTTGTGAGTAGATACCATCCACAAGGTTCAATCTTATTCCGATACTTACGTGGATAGTATCCAGCTAGATTAAATTGTCCAAAACCTTTTTGCTTTGTCAATTGAGCATTATGGATAAAGAATGAGACTCCAGGTTTTAACCCTAAATCTTGTAATCGCTGATATGATTGATTACAAGAGCGAATATATGTCCCCTGTTTTTGCCGCAAAACAAAGTTGATTTCCTTAGTGTGTAACCAATTGGCGAATCTAATACTATGAAATTCACGGTCGCCTAATATCAAAATTTGATAGCCTTTAAACAAGCGCAAAACTGGACGAATTAATGCTTTTTGTTCTCCCAGATTGCTACAACCTCTTTTGGTTAAGGTTAACCAGTAAATTGGTATGGCTCGTTTGTCTTCAATTAAGCTGATGATAAAGATATTTTGCTCCCGCCACTGCGTCCTATCAATCGCAAATATTAATTGTTTCCCTTTTTTAATCTGACGATTTTTTACCCAATACTTCACTACAGGAAACCAAAGACACTGAATTGACAGTTGTGGTAGCAGTAAAAATCTTTGAATACTTTTACGTCTGCTTTCAAAGAGTATTGGTTGTGGAAATACTGTTGCCAGTTTTTCAATCGTGACTGTTCTATGAAATTGTAATAGCATTACCAAGATTTGCAGCATCATGTACTGCGCGGGTGTTAGTAAATTTTGAAAACAATTTTGGTAGAATTCAGGCAGCATTTTCATCAGATAGGTCTTGTTGACAATACTTGACCTATCTTTTTCTACCGCACAACCGCCACATCTCGATATACCAGTCCTTCCAGACTCCTTGTCACCCCGTCAGGGCAGTTACATCAAGTGGCTAGCCGTGATGAAGCTGTGGATTGGCTTTTGCAGGGGTTAGGCAAGCAGACAAAACCGTATCTGTCATCGTTGCAGTCGAAGCTACTGGCAGCTATTGAGAGGGAGTACAAGATTGTTTGGAAGCAGCAGAAGTGATGCCAGCAAACGCCGTAATGTCTGATGAGATGAGCATAGCAGAATTATTGCCGCTGTTGCGAAATCTGTCTCGTACCGAAAAATTACAAATCATGCAGTTTTTAGTTCAACAACTAGCAGATGAAGAAGCATTGTCGCTGCAACCGGGAGCTACTTACAATGTGTGGTCTCCATTCAATTCCCATGATGCTGCTTTGAAACTAGCTGCACTTTTGGAAGAAGACAAACAAGCAAACGATGGTTAACGCTCAAAGGTTTCCCTTCATTGAAGGACGTGATGCATTTGGTGATATTGACGCAATACCACAATTACCTTTGACATTGGCTTACCGAAATTCTATTGTGGAAGTCACAAGACTGCTAGGTACAGGAGCAAGCTTTAACATTTTACCATACTCTTTAGGTATACAACAAGGATCTGTTTGGGAAGAATGAAGTACTTCCGTGCAACTAGCTGGAAATTTAGCGTCAGTTGAAGCCAGTGTAGCAAAATGTACTAGTGCTGAACTGGAAACCCTTAAGTGTGGGGATTTTCGATATATGTCTTCAGGTAAATTTCCTGAATACGATGAAGTGAGACAGTTTCTCTCAAATCTCAATTTTGAAAAAAATTAAATGCGGAGGTTTATCGCCCCTCATTCCACCACACCCCCAGAATTTCTCTTACTGGCGCTTTTTCTTGCTCTAGCTGCTGAACTCGATTTAGTAACCGCTTGGGAATGTATTTTGACAATTTAATTAGGCGATCGCCCTGATTCCAAAATTCATAGTGATAGTATGCCTGCAGGTAATCCTTGCCTCCCTTAGTAATGTATTAATTCGTATCCCCTTCCTACCCAATAATGCCAGTCAGCGATAGCTTGAGCAGTTGCCTCATCAACGTCAATGGGGTTAACTTCAAATAGACGTGCGGAAAAAATGTTGTCAACGCTTCCCTCTTGATACCGCACTTCTACGAACATATCGTGCAAACAGTCATACTCTGGTGACATTTCTATGACTATGCAACAATGCTGCAAGTGATTAATTGTGGTATTCATTCAAGTGATCCTACAAAATGGAATTTGGACTTGTGCATCTACACAGGTAGGAGTGAAATTTTGGTACTGATTATCAAGAAAAGAGCGACACTGGAACAAGTTGAGCAAATGCTGCAAACTTTGGGAGTTTATATCAAAATAGCAGTAGACATAGAAAGAGGAATTCTAGCAGGGGGAGGAGAAAAACACGCTGAATGTGAAGCAGCATTGCTCGAAGATGGTAGTAGACAGCGAGATATCTGGGGTGCTGACTGGACTCCCTTTAATCAATCAATTGCCTATGAATCGATTATTAACATTCGCCCCAGCCAGAATAATCGCTCGATGCTAATTCAAGATCCAACAATTCGGGAACGTGTTAAACAAATCACTCAGGAGTTAATAGGTGGATATGAACCAGAAATTAGATGAAAAACAAGCACGGTTTCAAAGCGAAAATACATCAAATCGCTTAGGACATATAGCTTCTAATTTAGCCAGGTTGAGAACATTTTGTAATACTGCTTACCCTGAAGCAGTTGAAAGTGTGGCAGATGAAACTATGTATTTTATCGAATGGACAGCAGCAGAAATTGAACCAGAATATGCCGAAGAACTGGTTAACATTCAAGTCCAACTAGCACGGTGGAAATTAAAGTTTGATAGTCTTTGGTCTGATGAGAGCGAACGCAAAAATATGTCCGAGCTAGCTAGTGATTGGTCGGGACGAGTATTAGATATGTCAGGTTTGTTGTCCGAATCCATCTAGAATTTTATTGAAAGACTGTTGCCCCCACCTGCATGAATACTCAAACACGCTCCAATTACCCAGATATTTATTCAATTTTGAGTCAAACTCAACGCTTACGAGTTAGCGATGGAGAGATTAAACCTGTTTTAGAACGTGAATACTTAACCGCATCGGTAGGAGGATAATCTGCCGATACTGCAATTAACTCAATTTTTATATCCTCGAAATAAATCACACCCCCAATACGTCTTTCAACTTGGAAAGCACCATGAAAGAAATGATACTCTGCAATATCAATCAGGAAAAAGTTACCAATCTTTATTGCCCTACCAAACATTTGCTCACAAGTTTTGTGGAGGACAGCATCTAAGTATTCATTGTAGGCAGGCTCACCCAGTTGGGTAAATTCTGGATGATCCGCAAACAGACAAATAGAAATGATAATTATTATAACTGGATAAGTTCATGAGGAGGCGAATTCATTAAAAGGGTGGTTTTTGAAAACTTTTGTTGTGAGTTTCCTATGATGGCATAAGGATTTCAAGCGTTAAGAAATATTGCGCCAACGGTATCATACCCGCCAGCTTTACAGATTACCCATGCCCAAAACGCGGGAGTGGTTTTTGATTACGATGCGGCGATTTCGGGAACGTGCCACTACTACACCCGTAGGAAGCAGCCATTACACGACTGTAGGGCGACTGGTGCCGATTACGACGGTAAAGCTGGAAGTGCCGGGTATTAAGATGGAGCAGTTGTAGGGGTGGGGTAGGGGGCGATCGCACCCTTTTCCTGTAAGAACTGTAGGGGCGACGCTCTACTGTCTCTTTCACGGATAAAAATACACAAGTCAAAATAAAAACGCTTATTTAAGCACAGACTACGTAAGTAAAAAATAACTTATAGTCCGTTAATATAGTATTAACTAACACATTATTTTATTTAGCTAAGTATATTTACACTAAATACAAAGTAAAGTTTTGCTTTTGAAAAACAAGTATATAACTCGATATCGTAAGGATTTTACAAAGATAACTTTCTTTTGTCACTCTGGGAAGAGTAAAATTAGAAAAGAGGACTGAAATTTGGGAATGATATCGGAAATATAAAAGAAAATCCTTACCAGAAATAGCTCATGTTGTGGGGTTAGAGAATCACCAATCATTACATCATTTTTTAACAGAATCACCTTTTAATGACGCATGTTCCAGGTATTAAATACTCAGAAGTTGGAAATCTCTACGGTTTACGAACATGGGTAGAATATGGACTCAAACAAAGTAAAAATGAACTGGGATGGGCAGATTTCCGGCTGACCCATTATCCTCACATTCAGAGATGGTGGAAAATAGTTTGTAGTACCTATCTCATGGTTAGCCTTCATTCAAGCGTCTTCCACGACTCTCACAACTATATTCTCCAAATATTTGCAGAACATCCTTTGTGGGATGAAAATTTTGGTTGGAAGAATATCTTGAATAATTTACGTCTTATTGTTCAACCAATCATTCTTTTCAATCTGATTAAACCTTGGCTCAAAGTATTTTCTATTCCCCAACTTCAGAATGGATTTTCTCGCCTGATTAGCATCATGAACACCTTATTTTACCTCCAATTTGGTTCTAGTTTCCACTAATTTTTTTATTTTTTTAAGGAATATTGAGATTTCATGCAAGGTTGCATATAAATTGACAAATTCATGATTATTTGCAATTATCAATTTTGCCTTTTTATATGGTATTATTTCGATACAAATGATATGATAATTGTAAAAAAACTTAAACGTCTACCGAATAAAATTAAAAGGAAAATCCTGCAATTTCCTATCCTGAAATTTGTATCCGAGTTTTTTTATAAAAAAGAACTGAAAAAATATGTTAATTATTTACCTAAAATTTACCCAGAAGACTTCACTTTGATTGATTCTCTACGTCAAGAAGGAGTTTTTGTTACCTATTTACAAACACTAGAAATATCCTCTACATCTCTACTAATTGTTAGCGCCAAAAAGCTTTTACCAGAATTACTATTACTTCCCAGTAACGGTAAATATTCAATTAGTCTATCTTCTTGCATATTGATGAATTATCCAGAAATTTTTCTTTGGGGACTTGAAGAACGATTAATTAATATTGTTGAAAATTATATTGGTCTTCCAATAATGTATCATGGTGTAGATTTTCGTCGAGAAATTGCTAATGGGAAACCAATAAATGTAAGGCAATGGCACATAGACATAGAAGATTATCGCATGGTCAAAATTATAGTCTATTTAAATAATGTCAGTTTAAATGGCGGTCCTTTTGAGTACATTTCTAAATCTCTCACTTCATCATTATCTCAAGCTCTTAAATATAGTGCTGGTTTCGTCTCAGATCAAGTCATAGAAAGTTTTGTAGCTAAATCAGATTGGAATTCTTGCGTAGGGCAGGATGGTACAGTAATTTTTACTGATACGTGCAATGTTTTTCATCGTGCTAAACCACCTGTAGAAGCAGACAGATTTTCATTAACTTTTGCCTACACTTCTAGACAGCCCATCACAATGTTTACTAAATCTGCATTACATAGAGATGAATTGCAAAGAATTTCTAGCAAACTAAATAAACGTCAGAGAGAGTGTATTTTAGGATATAGAAATTCCAGTTATTAGTGGCACTTGAATATTGGCGTGAGTATCGTACATACTTTCATATCGGCAAAAGCTGAGGTATCCATAAATCAACAGTATGTCATTGGGAACAAGTTAGAAGAGAGCGAATTTTGTCAATAAGTCTTTGAGTATAAAGATATCTGTATAAGAATGATAATCGTAGTGAAGGGGAAGGAGATGAGCGACGCTCATCTCCTTCCCCACCCCTCTTTTTGATTATCATTATCATACTAGTCTACTAGGATGATTTGCTCTGTTCAAAATCATGGCAAACTCAGTTAATACAAGTAACTGAGCGATTGTAAAAAACCGTGAGCAGCAGTCGTAAAACCAATCGAGATCATGCTAAAAAGAAGCAACGCCCAATGGTGGAAGACGAAGTAATTGCCCAGCAACTTGAGCAGTTACTTACACCTGCCATCACATCCCAAGAAAATTACTACCGACAACTGGGATTAAGAGACAGGCAGTAGACCGCAACTATGGGGTAGCCTGCGAAGTTTATTTACCGTCCGGCTGATTTTAGTTTTTAGTTGGTTTTTGCAGTTTATTAATAATCTAAACTTATCACTTATCCAAGGTAATCAGCTTTTGCACTTTTCTGCAAAAACGGTATCACAGGCTACTATTTTTTAGCGATCGCCAAACTTTTCGGTCTACTGACTTTAGATTACTAAAAATCACAAAAGTCAGATTTCCTGTCTCACAATTGTGTTTAGCTGACAAAGGTTATCAAGGGATTGCCAAAATCCATTCTCATAGCTGCATACCCACTAAAAAACCTCGTCGCGCTGATTTATCGACTCCAGAACGTCAGCACAATCGCAACCTAGCTCAACTACGTGTTGTTGGCGAACATATCAACCGCCGATTGAAGATTTTTCGTATTCTCAAAGAACAATATCGTAAACGCAGAAAACGGTTTGGCTTGCGATGCAACTTGATTGCTGGACTTCTTAATTATGAACTTGCTCTATTTTCTTGATTCATGCAAGAGGTCTCTTGATAGTGATAATCAAATAATGGGTAGGGGAAGAAAGGAAGTAGTAATCTCCTTCTCCTCAAAATGTATTGACAAAATTTACTCACTTTTAACTTGTTCCGAATGTCTTTTGGGGGCTTGATCAAAAGCGCGTGCGATTGCGTTCCATGCTAATTTACGTTTCAGGTTGGTATCAAGTGGTAGGGGGCGAACAAGTGAGCGATCCAATCTTTTTCTTGAGTCAGTTTCATTCAACCATGTGTAGCGATCGCTCAATCCCCATGTTAATACTGCAATCACTGCTGGCTCTTCTAAGACTGCTGAAAGGTAATCCTCATAGATTGCGGCAACTATGCGATCGCGAATAGAAACATCTAAGGGAAGATTTTTGTCACTAACATCCAGTTCCGTGATTAAAATCTTCAGATCCATATTTGCAATCTCACGCAGGAATTTCTTCAGCGTTTTGGGGTTAAACTTGCTGCTGTTATCACACCACAAGTGAGCTTGAATACCAAGGGCTTGCACAGGAGAGCCGCGAGACTTCAAACGCTCTAACAGCTTAAGGACAGCAGCTCTTTTTGGTTCCTCATACTGATAGTTTAAGCCAAAATCGTTGTAAACTAATAAGGCTCGCGGGTCGGCCTCTGCTGCAGCACGAAAGGCAATGTCAAGATAACCCGCTCCTAAAAACTGAAGCCACGGTGAATTTCGTAAGCCATCAGATCGTCCATCTTCAGGAAAAACTGCCTCATTGACTACATCCCAGGAATGAATTTTGCCAGCGTAATGCCCAACAACTGTTTTAATATGTTCAAGTAATATCCGCTCGGCGTTTCGTTTGTTGACTGTACCTGCAAACCACTTCGGTAAAGCTTTGTGCCAGACTAGGGTATGACCGCGAAAAAGCATACCGTGAGTGCGGGCAAACTTAGCCATCCAATCGGCTCTAGTAAAGTCAAAACGATTTGGGCTAGGACGAAGGGCATCCCACTTGAGTTGGGCTTCCGGAACTAGAATAGCGCATTCCTTGGCAAAGCTAGTTGCATAATCTGTGTTTGAGGCTAAGGCTCTATATGAGCTAGCTGCCCCATATATTAATCCTTTGCTCGCAGCCCGCTCGCGTAGAGGAATATCTCCAACTACCGTAAAATTTTTCTTCCCTATAGCATCTTTCCCTTCATAAACAATCTCTGGAAATTGGTTGTTTAAATGCCTGAGCCCACCTGCCACTGTAAAGGCACCCATGCCTAACAAGAGGGTACGTCGTCTAGTTAATAATCGTTTTCTATTCATGAATTTTGAAAATATAGAATATGAGAATCTATATTACGAAATTGGTTAGTAAGCCTGTCACTACTGATGTTAGGCTGTAGATTTTGACAATTTTTTTGATAAGACAGACTCATAAATGGCGAGATAAGAATTAACAACTCTAGACCAAGAATATTGTTTTGCAGTTTCTCGTGCGTTGTTTCCTATTTGATTAATTTGGTTTTCATCTAGTGATAGCACGTAGCGAAAACACTCTAGTGCCTGCTGCTCTTCAAAACCGTAGATAAAACCTGTTTTTCCTTCTCGTACAACCTCAGGATGAACACCTACTGGTGTCACTACCGGGACAGTTGCACTGCTCATTGCTTCAATAGTAGAGAGTCCAAATCCCTCATACTCGGCAGTTGAAACAAATAGATGAGCCTGAGATAACAAATCTTGGACTTTTTGATCGGGAATTTGCCCTACAAAGTTGACTCGCGATTCAACACCAAGTTGCTGTGCATATGCAAGTAGTTGGGGAATGCGTTTTTCGGGATCGTTGCCAACCCAAATTAGATGAACTTTTGGAAAGTCTTTTGCCAGTATTGGGAGAAAGCTAATCAATCGCTCAATACATTTATGCTTCACAATCCGACCAATTCCTACTAATAGCCCAGGTACAATTTGTTTATTAATAGTTAGGAATGGCTCCACATTTACCCCATTAGAAACAATATGTAACTTATGTTCTGGTGCAATCGTTCGAAACAGATCGTAGTCCTGTTTACTTACACATATAATGGCATCAGTTCCGCGCAGTGATAAGCGAGTAAAGATTCTAAAGTAGAATTGCTTCAAATAAACTAGCCATTGAGTATGAAAAATACCACCATGTGTGTTAACTATTACTGGCTTGTGATGAAATGGGCGTGTCAAGCTCAAAAAATCTATGAAAAAATCTATGGCATGGATATGCAAAATATCATAAGAAGACACAAATGATATTACCTCAGGTGCAATTGGATAGCGCTTGATACCAATATGGGGTAATCGATATACTTTCAACCCATCAACAAATGATTCAGCATCTGCTATCTCTCCCGTATTGAATATAGAACGTAGCGTTACCGTATCACTACAGTAGCCTTTCTGCTGTAAGGCTCGACTCAAGCAATACATGACATTTTCAATACCACCTGTAGATGGGAAAAACTGACGACTAATTTGGAGAATCTTCATAGTGTCAATAATATTCATCTATGTAGTTTAACTTTGGAGTAGAAAGCAAGGGTTATATTTATCTTGCTACTTAACTCACACTTACCTGAAAGCCATCTTAAGACTCATGTTTGTTTTCTTCCAATCAAAAAATCACGAAGCAGACGCCGAGGTTCCTGAGGTATCAACCATAGACCTAAATATATTAAGAAATCAATTGGTTCTGGCTTACCCGATCGCATAGCTTCTTGTAAGAGAATTCTAAATGCCTTCCAATCACCCTGTTTTGCAGCTTCTGCACTCACGCGATTCATAATAAAGGCAGCATAAGCTCTGGGTGTTACGAAGCTTTTATTTTCTTGTATCCATTTAAGCGAATACTGCCAGTTAGTTTTACTACTTACAGTTTCACTTCGATCTTCTATGTAATGAATAACTAAAGATTCATTTACGAACTCTATTTTGGCGTTCTCTAAAGTGCTAGCACGTAAGAACCATTCTATATCTTGGTGTTTTAGGAGTTCTTTTCTAAATGGATTTTGCATGAGAAAATCCCTCCTTGTAAAGAGTGTAGAGGTTTGAAGAGATGCTTCACCTCTAAACAAAGAATTGCGCACTAAGAGGTAATCTCCAGTTAATTCAGTTGGTGAAGGCAATCTTCTAGGCCATCTATAGTCAGATCTTGGTGTTCGAGCAATTAGGCAACAAGTAATAATCGGGAATTCGTACTGTGAACGGTTAGCAGTTTCAAGTTGAAGTTCTAACTTCTGTGGAAGCCATTCGTCATCATCGTCTAAGAAGGCAACCCATTCACCCTGTGCATGATAAACCCCAGAATTACGAGCCTCAGGCGCACCCCCACTAATCGGGAGTTCTATCACCCTCAATCGAGGATCGTCTATTTCTGCAAGTACAACTTGGGTAGCTTCATCTGGGCCATCAATAACCACAATGACTTCAATTTGTTTAAGAGTTTGCGCAAGAGCACTTTGGACACTTCTTTTAACTATCACTGCTCGATTACGCGTTGGTATGATTGCGCTTACAAGAGGTTTCAATTGAATAATCTCCTCAATGCTTTACTTGATATCTCTTGGTCAAGTTTACCCTTTGGGCTTTATTAGATTTTCTGCTACCAACTGAATCTCCAAACACCATAGACTTGGACATCGATAGAGTTACTGTCACATATATAACCCAAAATACAGGTATTCTCAGAAGTGTAGTTTCTGTTAAGTTTACCATTATTAATAATGTTAAAAATGCGATTGGAAACAACCCCTCTGAAGAGTTAGTAATGCGTACATACTTGATTGCTTGAAGGCAAGCTTTTAAAAAGCACAATACAAATACAGATATCCCCAATAAACCTGTGTCAAGGGCTAACTCTAAAAAACCGTTGTGAGCATGCGGAGCTTGATGTCTAACCATAGACCAAACATCTGCGGCATCACCATCCCACCCTGCTCGCCAAAAGACATCGTATCCATAACCTAGCCATGGGCTTTCCTGGATTTTATGAATGATAGCGGCCCAGAGATGGGTACGACCAGTGAAGGTAAGATCCCTACCTAGAGTACTAGCAATACTTTCTGCGTTCTCAACGAGAAGCACAGACGCGCTACTACTCAGAAGTATCACAGTAATGAAAAAGGGTAAAGCTATAGTGTAGTTCCAACGCAAAGCTCTGTATAAAGGAATTAGGGCAATAATAGCCAGCAAAACTACTAGGGCTGTTTTTGAAGTTGAAAGCACAATCAGGCTAACTGACAGTCCAAAGCCAGCCCATCCAACCCAACGCTGTCGATAACTACTAGTAGCAAATATTAAGAAGACCAATGCACCTAGAGCCATAATGCGACCTAGGATGTTTTTATGCACGTAGATACCCCGCCAAGCTCCCACATGCGCAATAGCCTGAGCATTAAGTGTGCTGCCCATACCCATAACCCCATAGCTTGGCAGTACCAAGGTAACTACTATGGAAAGTAGCGCTCCTATGCCAAATGTCCAAGCTAATAGCTGCAGCTGCTCTTTCAAGCTATATCGTGTAGCTAAGTACACCCCAAACAAAGTTATCTGTACCAAAAGGATGCTGCTACGTATGGTAGTTGCTGGCAAAGCAGACCAGAAAGATGAAACCAGAACAAACGCTATGAAAACCCATAAGAGCTTTTCCCTGATAGCAGTGCCAACAATTTTCTTGCACCACACTATAACCGGGAAGGAGATACCCAACTGAACGATAACAGAAATAACCTTCGATATCGGATTTTCCCCAGATTCATTCAAAAGGACTATGATTGCGCCTGATAAAAACAGAAGCAATATAACAACAAATACTTTTTCAATTACCTTTGGTATTGACACAATAAAGCTCTTTTGCATAGGTTAAGTATCTTATCTAAGCTTTGAGAACTTGGGGGAACGAACAGCTAAAACCATCATTGGCTTTACCATAAACTCAGCGAAAAGACCGACTATGGTTGTAGCAGTTGACAATCATACTTAACTAGTTGTTGAAAGTAGAAATCCTCTCTAAGCTTCTGGTATAACAATCTAAATCCTTCTAAGTCTCCTACCATAGAAGCAATGTTTGCCATTATTGATTCTCAAGCCTTTTAATCTGTCGTTGATAGAGAAAAGCAACTAACACCCCTAGACCGAGCATGAGAAATGTATCTGAAGCTAAACTAGACCATGCAGATCCCCTCCATGAATACAGAGGAATTAGCCAAAGATTTACCAAGACGTTAAACACAGCGACAATCACTTGTATTACACTACGCATCCCTTGAAAACCTGCTCCTGTCAAGGTATCTGCAGCAAAGTAATGCATGGCTCTGAGAAAGAGTAGCGGTGCTAACCAACGTAAGGCTTCTACCGTACCTGCATATTCATCACCCAACACATAGGGTACAGCTGGAGCCAATAGAAATGTCACGATTCCAGCGATCGCACCATAAATTCCTGCGATCGGTAATAGCCGCTTGGAAAAAGCTATCGTTCCGCTGATGCCAGTAACTCCACGTTGAAAAAACTTTGCATAGGCAGCAGCCAAAATTGCTCGTACAGGCACAAAAGCGACATCAATCAAACGGTAAGCAGCCGCATAAATACCTGTAGCTTCTAATGTTGCTAAACGCGCCAGCATTGTCTTATCAATATCATTGTATATAGTTTGGGCAGAGAAGCTGACTGAAAAGTAAAATCCTTCTACAATTTCTGGCTTAATACGTGATAATGCTAGCTTTGGAGTCCCTAGATTGCGATGGACGAGCAGAACTCCGATCACGGTAGAGACTGCTGTACTGCTCAAGTATAAAAATGTCCATTCCAGTGCATTCGGATTTGAGAAAAAGCTAGCCAAAGCCAACGCTGCAATCAATCTTGTTATGTTTGGCAGAACGTTAAGTAGAGCTGTTTTACTAAGCCATAGAACAGCCTGAAAAGCTTGCCCTGCTGTGCCTAAAGTTCTGTGAAAAATTAAATCAGTTACAGCTACTAAAAAAACTAACAAAGGTGGGATTGTTTTAGGTAAAATAAATGGTGCAATCAGGAGTACAAAAAGAATTAAAGCTGAACCAGAAGCAAAAATCATGAACAGGGCATTTCCCCAATATTCCCCAAACAAAGCCCGATTTCTAGATACATTTTTAATCAGAAGATTTCCACTTCCTAAAGTAGCGAAAGGAGCTAGAATTGCTACAAGTGCAGTCGCTCCCACGAAAGCTCCATACTCTTCTACCCCCAGCACTCGCACAATAATGACAAAGTATCCAGCTTGCAAAACTAAGCTAAGTCCTTGGGCGAACAACATCCACAGGGTATTGCGAGCCAAAGAATTCTGGACTAAGCGGTCAATCAAGAGCTTGAATTTGTCTAACTTCATAAAAAAGCTGAATACGAGCAATAGCTAGAGGAATCGCCTATCAGATTAGTGATTGCTCCAGATAAAATTGAGCTTGTTTCTAACTAACAAAATTCCGGCTCTGAGATGGAGTTTTTTGACGAATGGTAGAATCCTCTTCGCGGTAGTACGCCTTGGTGTAGTGAAAGTAGCTATCGGATTCATTTTCCAGAATCACTCCATTGATTACTAAGCCCAAAACGTCCTGGCTTGAGTGTTCCAATAACTCTTTAGAAGCAGCAGCACTAGTATAATTGACCACTCCAGGTCGTGCCACTAATAACAAACCATCCGTTAATTTACCTAAAGTTAGAGCGTCTGCTCCCACTAGAAGGGGTGAAGCATCAAGAATGACAAAATCATAGGTTTGACAAAAAGACTCAACCAATGCAGCCATCCGATTCGAGTCAAGTAAAGCTAAGGGGTTGGGAGGAATTACTCCAGCAGTCAGTACATCCAAATTATCCATTACTTGATTCACAACTGTCCTAAATTCAGCCTGACCGATAATGACATCACTCAAACCTGCTACGTTAGTCTGTCCCCATATATGGTGCTGCACGGGATGGCGCAAATCTGAATCAACTAGCAACACCCGACGCCCCAGTTGAGCTATAGCTGCTGCCAAATTAGCAGAGACTGTAGACTTGCCCTCTTTGGGAACAGAACTTGTTACTACAATTACTTGCAGCGCTTTGTCTGAATTGAGAAACTTCAGATTTGCCTGAAGTTGTCGATACGCGTCACTAATCGGAGAGCGGGGAGTGTCTCTCACAGGAAGTTCCGGAACTGTCGATTCTGTATCTTTATGACGAGAAACAGTTTGCTTTTTCAAAGAAGGAATAACTCCTAGTAAGGTATAAGCAAACAGATCCTTTATCTCTTGCAGAGTTTTAACAGATGTGTCTCTGACTTCTAAAAGCATGATAGTAGCTCCAGAAAGCAGAATACCCATTACCATCCCCAATCCTATAATTATCGCCGGTTTTCTAAGCGAGATTCTTACAGGAATTAAGGCCGGCTGAATAATACGAGCGTTACCCGTGTTGAAGTTTTCTGCAACTCGTATTTCTTGGAGCTTCTTCAAAAGAGTTTGATATGTAGACTGGGCAGCTTCCAACTGGCGCTCTAATTGCCGTTGTTTTTCCTCCAATTTGGGTAAAATACTTAACCGTTTTTGATAGTTGCTTCGGGCACTAGACAGTAAAACCAATCGACTAGCCAAACCTGAGCGTTCCTCCTCTAATTTGACAAAGTTATCGTTCAGTCTTTGTTTACTCTCTCCAATCTCCAAGTTTTCGCTAGGTACTTGTTGCTGGCTTTTATATACCTCTTTTACCCGTTCCTGTAGTATGGTTTTGAGAGCGTCTCTTTTCTCTGTCAAATTTACTATTGTAGGATTTGTGTCTTGCAAGCGGGTTCGTTCAACTTTTAATTGGGCTTCGACCTGTTGAAATTCTTGAAGCGCCTTCTGCACGCCAGAAGATTGGTTTAGAGAATTTAGGTCAATAGCTTGCTTTGAACTTACACCCACTCCTACTTTGTTCTGAAGATTGTCTAACCTAGCGTTTACGTCTTTAAGTGCAGCTTGAGTTTCAACAATTTGCTTGTCCAAGTTACTAATAGTCTCCACTGCTGCTTCGGCTTCTTTAGCTAAGTCAACAACCTGATTTTGTTGTTTAAAGCGCCGCAAAGCTAAATCGGCTTGACGAACTCTTGCCTCTGTTTGAGGCAGCTGCTTGGCAATGAAATCAATCGTCCCAGATGCCTCAGCCCGGTTTGTTTGTATACTATTCTCTATATATAGCCTCATGAGCTGGTTGACTACTGCTGCGCTTTTTTCGGCGTCGCTAGCTATATAGGAAATTTCCAAAACATCGGTTGCCCCGATAGCTTTCAACTTAATCTTTTTTGCAAATTTCTCAATATCGATGGAGCTACCATCATCATTTTTAAGTTGGAGTGTATCTACAGTTTTTTGTAAAAGGGGCGTGGAACTAATTACCTCTGACTCTGTCTTTAGAGGGTTGCTTTGTAAAGTTAGAGTATCGAGTTCTCCTATTTTTTGTCCCAGTCCTGTTAAAGCAGAAGTCTGATTCATTTTCTTAATTAAAAGCTTTCCTCTTGCTTTATAGCCTGGCTTAAAAAATGCAAGCCCTGTAGCAAGCACTAAGATAGAGCTAAAAACGCATACTGCGGGTAGCCAACGCCGTTTTAGAATTAACCAGTACTTCTGCAAATCCAAATCTATGGTGTTTGGAGATTCAGTTGGTAGCATAAACAACAATTAAAAGGTATAGGTTGAGCTTGAGCGACTGACGACTAGTGCCGTTTATTTTTCCAGCATCCCTTGAAATCTCAAAAAGTAACAGTATCTAATGACTACTTATAGCCTTATACGTGCCTATCCTAATTACCTATCCACCTATCCTTATTACTTATCCTAATTGCCTATCCTCAATAGGTATATTAAATTGTCTCTAAGATTATCCACTTAGCTCTTGTATGCAGACATTCTAAGGTTCATACTACACTTAACTGGCACTCTCAGTCTAGATTTTGTCACTTGTGGCGGAGAACAATCCATAATCTTGATTTTTAGATATTTATGCAATCACAATCATGAAATGATGTGCATGGAAATGCGATCGCTCAATTCATTACTTATATTCAAGGTTCAAAATAGCATACTATTTTTCTCTTCTTCATAGTAACACACGAGAAAATTAATTCTAAAGTATACTAATGCAAAAAAAATGCACCTGAGCAACTAGACAGTACTGGTAAATACTCTTTGAATTGGGTACAGATATTTTTCTGTTGGCAAACTAACTCCTCTAGTTCTTTGACACTTTCTTGGATATAGTCTCTATTTATTCAATATCTTCTTACTTATTGGATAATCCTCATGACAATTAAATATCCCTATATAGGATAGGCAATTAGGATAGGCATATATAAGGCTCTAAATAGTCATTAGATAGTGTTGCTTTTTGAGATTTAAAGAGATGCTAGAGGAAATCAGAAAGTCAATATTTACTATTAACGTAAAAGAGTCAGTGATGGAAATTAGCAATCGTGTTAATCAACCAACCAAGATACAGAAGAACCGTAACTTAGAAGAGCTGCCAAATCTGAATGTGTATTTGTTAGGTCGACGTATTACATGCATGACCCCAGCAACTATTATTCAGATGATTCATGCTGCCTGTATTGAAAGAAGACAAATTATTGTAGCAAACTACAATGTTCATGCTTTTAATCTTTCGATGCAACTCCCTTGGTTTTATGACTTTTTACAAAGCGCTGAAGTCGCTCATTGTGACGGCTTTGGCATTTTGAAAGGTCTGCAATACATGGGTTTAAATTTACCAATCCAGTATCGCGTGTCCTACACAATCTTGATGCCAGAATTACTAAAGCATTGCAATCAAGAAGGTTTTTCAATTTTTTTGTTGGGATCTAAGCCTCAGTATTTAGAAACAGCTCTCAAGCGCCTCAGAACACAATATCCCAATATTTATTTTGCTGGACATCACGGATATTTTGACCAGGAAGATATCCATCAGAATGAAGCAGTCATTGAGCAAATTAACTTGATGAAACCTAATATTTTGATAGTAGGAATGGGGATGCCAATTCAAGAAAATTGGATTCGACAGCATCGTAGCTGTCTTAATGTCAATGCAATCTTGGCTGGTGGAGCTGTAATTGACCGATTGGCGGGTGTTGTCTCAGACTGTCCTAGCTTTATAGCAAACTTGGGCTTAGAGTGGCTGTATCGTTTATGCCACGAACCTAAACGTCTAGCAGCCCGCTATTTACTTGGTAATTCCGCTTTTTTACTTCACCTTGGCTTGGCTAAGAGCCATAAGTTTTCTTTGCACGTAGAACAAAGACCACTACTTACTAGCTCCCGTCTGAAAGCTCACTCAAGATAACCTCTACAGCTTATTCTCGAAGTTTACCTTCGTCTGGCCTCTAGCCGTGTTAAGGTGACAAATAGTCGGACAATGAGGTTTGTCAGTTTTCAGAAGTCTTTGGTGAATACTGTAACCAACAGCAAAATTTATGACTATGACGCAACAATCTTTTCTCAAATGTCAGATGATTTTGCTTCAACCTCAGAATGCGAAAGCTCTTAGAGAAGAGTTGGCTATCTTAGTGCCTCAACCTTACCACCTTTGGGTAATTGATCTAGCTCAAGTAGATTTTATGGATAGCTCAGGATTGTTTGCCCTAACAAAGGGACTATCTGCTGCACGCTCCATCGGTTGTCGTTTAGTAATTTGTAACTTACAACCATCTATCCAAATCATTTTTGAACTGACTCAGTTGGATTCGGTATTTGAAATTTTTGAGAGTTATGATGCCGTTCTGTGCACAGTTAATGCTCAGTCATAAAGCATTGATAGAGAAAGCCATGATTGCAGATAACTCCAAGTTTGCTTACACTAACAACAATTCAGCTGCATAGATTCATAAACCTACCCACTGAAAGAAAATTTGACTGTCATGTCTAAACTTTCTACGTCTCATTCCATTAACCTACCAATTCTGGATTGTGCCGATATTACTCACTTCACCACACTTTCGCCTCATCCTTCTGTTACAAGTAAAGCCAAGCGTATGATTGACATTATGGGTGGATTGGTAGGACTAGCAATTACAGCAGTTGTAGTTATTCCTATTGCTATAGCCATTCAATTGGATAACCCTGGCCCTATCTTTTATAGTCAAATTCGCTGTGGATTGAATGGCCGCCGTTTCCGAATTTGGAAATTCCGTTCTATGGTAGTCGGGGCTGAACAGCTTAAACATCTAGTTAATAATGAATCTAAAGATAATTACATTTTCAAAAATGAGAACGATCCTCGAATTACTTGTGTGGGTAAATTTCTTCGTCGTACTAGCTTAGACGAACTCCCGCAATTCTGGAATGTATTACTAGGAGACATGAGTCTAGTTGGTACTCGTCCTCCCACTGTAGATGAAGTGATGCATTACTCAAGTTATCATTGGAAACGATTGGCTGTTAAACCAGGCATTACTGGGGAATGGCAGGCTCATGGTCGCTCCAGGATTAAAGATTTTCAAGAGATTGTGCAAATGGATCTAAGTTATCAACGTAAATGGTCTATTGGTTACGATATAGGATTGATACTAAAAACTTTAAGAGTTGTCTTGCATAGGAGTGGTGCTTGTTAATAGACAAAGTGCGGGAAGAAGATTCAATGAATTAAGGAAAGGGTCTTTTTCCCCTTTTATATCAAGTTTGGTGGCCGAAAACAAGAGCAGTTTAATTATAAGTATTCATCCGAACTCGATATTAATTGCGGTAGTGAGGATTTTGGGTGGCAAGGGCAAAAAAATTATGATCAGTACCCTACTTCAGTCTAACAAGGCAGTATGATTTGCTTCAAATGTCACGAGTACAGAGATATGTGCGATCGCTCTCCTTCTGCCCTACTCCCTATCTACCCACATTGGTTGGAAAAGTGCTTTAAACCAACCCTTCGCGTACAGCAAAAGCTGCTGCTTGAACGCGATCGTCAACGCTAAGTTTATTAAGGAGAATACGCACGTGGGACTTAATGGTTCCTAATGAGAGGTAGACTTGATCGGCAATCTCTTGATTTGAGTATCCTTTGGCAATTAGTTTCAGAATTTGGCGCTCGCGCTCGGTGAGATTTCGTTTTTCGAGCACATCAGATGAAGAAACCTGATTGGAGACAACAGTGGGGGTGGATTTGAAAATCTGAGCAATCTTCCGAGCGATTTGAGGAGCTAGATAAGCACCGCCAGAGAGAATAAGTTGAATCACAACAATGAGCTGTTCCCATTCTATGGTCTTAAGGCAGTAACCATCTGCACCTGCTGCAAGCATCCCCATCACGTGGGTATCACTATCAAACGCACTCAAGGCAAGTACACGAGTAGCAGGATAATCCTTTTTAATCAACTGAGTGGCTGCGATCCCATCCATGACTGGCATATCAATATCCATCAAAACTACATTGGGCTGGAGTTGAGCCACTAATTCAATAGCCTCTACACCGTCACCCGCCTCTCCAACTACGCTAAAACTAGGCACAAGAGTAAATTGGTTTTTCATACTTCGGCGTATCAAAGTATGGTCATCAACCAGTAGAATCTGTACATTTTTCTGTTTATCATTCTCAGGCATCATGATTTCTCCTGCATCTATTCATTTTGATACCTAACCTGATTGGCAGAAACTGGAAGGGTAAACCAGAAAGTGCTGCCCTCTCCCAAGGAACTTTCAACACCAATAGTGCCTTTGTGAGCCTCAATAATTCGACTGCACAAATACAGACCAAGTCCGGATCTGCCAGGCTGGCATCGTCCCTGGACAAAGCGACGGAAGAGCTGTTTTTTCTCCTGTGGTGCAATTCCTGGGCCGCGATCGCACACACAAACCTTGACTTTGGTTTCTTCGAGGTTCTTTACTTCAAGGGAAATCTCTTTATTTGACCCACTAACCCGCACGGCATTATCAAGCAAGTTTTGCAAAACTCGTTGAATCTCTAACTCATCACCGTAAACGGTCGGTAGCGATTTAGGAATTTTATAGGTAAGAATGAGATCATGCTTTGCACTAGCCTTAATGTGAGCAATTGTTTTGACCAAAATTTTTTCCCAATTCAGAGGTTCGCAGTCTAGATGATTGCGGTAACCTGCCTCATAGCGCGAAACGTTTAAAAGAGCTTCCACAAGCTTGAGAAGTTCCTCGTTAGCTTGGCGATATTCTTCACACATTTTTCTGCAGGTGTCGCTTAAAGGGCCAAAGACTCCTTTACTCATGCTATCGAGAGTATTGCGGGTAGCAAGCAGGGGGGTGCGTAGGTCGTGGGAGAGGGCACCGATCAAGTCTTTAAGCTCTTGATTTTGTACTTTAAGACTTTTGTATTGATGTTCAAACTTGCTTACTACTCCATTGAGAACTGTAGTCAGATGACCAATTTCGTCAGCAGATGAATAGCGAAATTGGGCTTCTAGTTGACCTGCCTGCCAAAGATTGCCTATATTAATCAAACTACGTAACGGAAGCTCGACTCGTCGATGCAACTGCCGGAGGATTAACCCTGCTCCGGTCAAGATAATTACAGCGCAAAGGATGTTAACAGTAGTATTGATATAGTAAAGCTGCTGCAATCGATGTTGCTGTTCTTTTAAAAGTCTCTTTTCGTACAAAAGCAGCACCCGACTCTGGGCGTGCAAGGAATTGAATAAGTCCTTTTCCTGCAAGGCATACTTGCCAGCAGAGTCAAAGAGCGGCTTTTTAAGCAACTGGTTTTGCTGAAGGACATGAAGATTTTTAATTTTATTTAGTTGTTTTAGTTGGGTTTGGTTATCTTTTACTAAGGTATATAAACGGTTGATGCTACTGCCAAAGGAGTTCTGCTGTTGCCTATTATTCTTACTGAGCAGGCGTTCTCCTTCATGGTCTACTAGTAAAGAATGACTTACCCGATTACCTGTTTCACGAATGAGTAATCCAAGCCAGAGATTTAACCCTTGTTGTCCTACTATTAATAACACCAGCATAAAAAAGCTAGTTTGCAGAGGCGCAAGTAAACGAGGTTTCAGAAGGGTTGATTTAGTAAGAAAACTCCAGAATCTAATAGCTAACACCATTTCACGTAAATCCTCCCATTCAGCAAACAATTTGACTTGAGAAGCGGTCTATTTGTCTAACTGTTTCCATACAGCTTTTCACAGTTCATATTTATCTATCAACTAAAAATAATTAAAAATAGTAAATTAAATTTAAAAAATAAAGTTTGAAAAACTTTAGAGGAATTGAATAACGAAAAATTTTGAACAAAGAATCCAAGGAAAATTGAATTAATTGAAAGAGCTTTCTTCTCTCCTGGAGTAATACATGAAAAAAAGATATACCAATTTTAAAATTGATGTGTAGCGAGCAAGGGTAAAAAAGATTTTCTAAACAGACAACATAATATACGTTAATTAATTAACTTTTATGATCGTTATTTCAATATCGTTGATGTTTTGCTTTAGCAAATAGCGCTCACATGACCAGAAAACCGATAAAGTCTCAAAGGTTTTTACTTATGGCTCTTTTGTTAAAGACCACTGGTTCAAATCAGTACTGGTCAAAGTTGCGCACCAATTTTTACTTTACCTTTAATACAGATAATATTAAAACTACCTATTTTTAGATTACTTCTGCTCTCTACTCAGTAAATACTTGTGTTCCAAAACTCTTAAAAGTTCTTCTTCTAATGCTGTCAGACAAGGTCGTTGAATCTCACCCAAGTGTTTGAGAATTGCATCAGCTGCTCCTTCTAAATCGCCGCAATTATAAACCCTGGTGATGCGATCGCATATCTTTTGTATCTGCTCGCATTCAGTATTGGAATAACCCAGTGGCTGTAGATGTTTTAACTTTACAGTATATTGTCCCTTCCAGGTAGTAACTGTACAGTTGAAATTATTAACTTGACTAACTATACACCAGCACCCACCTAAACCTCTGAGTTCGGAATTATCTTTGGCAACAATTTGGCAAACTTCACCAGGGCGATAGGGATTGGGCTGTTTGATATCTTCAATCATATGCTGCACAATATCTTTCACTATACGACTGGATGGTACTTTACCACCAGCTACTGCTACTGCTTGCTGCCATACTTCACACTGTTGTTGAGGTTTTAGTTTGGTCAATGGTCTGACTTGACGCTCATTAGTGGGTAGAATGCGATCCAATGGATCGCATTCTTCAGACAAGTTATCAACAACAATGGCAGCCTCAATCAAAAGATAAGGATATCGGCGATTGTACCCAAAGTGATCCCGACAGTACTCTTCAAATGTTCGGTGAGTAGAACGGTAAAGCCTTCTATTTCGCAACTCCATTAGAGCCTTTCCAGCTTCATAAAATGCTTTTTCTACTTTTTGTTCGAGGTGAAGGCGTAAGCTTTGTTCCTCTTGTGTTAGTTCTGTTGATTCAACTATCAAAGGGGCAACAGCATCATCTAAAATCAGATTGTCGTTAGTAATCACGTCGCTTTTTTCGATTTCCCACACTTGCGCTTGACTGAGTATATTCATCGTTTTGTAGTCAATAAGCTTTTCTGTAGTTGTTATGAAATGATTTTCATCTTATTCCAGACTTGACTAAAATTTTTGAGCAACCTGTGGTCTTTCTCAAGATGTTGTGGAGATGTGAAATCTGTTGTAATTCAATTGAGTGAGAAGATTTAGGTCAAGCGTCACCATTGACATCCCTGCTTTGGATTCATTCGCACTTTAGGCATATAGCAGATATATGATAGCTAATAAAAATAATATTTCTAGCAGCTTGCCATATTTTTCTAGAACATACCTATCTACTTTGCTATGGCGCAATAGGAAGAAAAGCTCAAAGCTGTTCTCGATTTATATTTATATAAACTTTAAGTTTTTGCAATAGCTGAATATTACATTTCCTAATTGAATGCTATACAGCATGAAAGTGACTATGTTTGCAGTTGAGTATTAAAAATAAAAGCATAGTATGTTTAACAACAAACTATTTACTAGTTAGCTCTCGTACTATAGGCAATTAAGAACTGTTATATCTTCTTTGTAAAATCTTAAAAAATCTATAATTGTCAATCAGCTAATAATTATTGAGACAAATTGTTGCAGTAAGGCTTTTAGAATTCAAAAGCATAGGAGATTGCCTGGAATCTCTATAAAGATTTGATGAAGAAAACAAAGCAAGAGTCATACCTAGTAGTCCGCCAAGGAAACTTTGCGTTGTGGTCAGCAGAGGAGCACAGGGGCAGAGGGGCAGGGGGGAAAGACTTACTGCAACTTTCTCCCCTGCACAAGTGCACAAGTGCTTATCTCCACGTAGCAATTTTGGCTTGGTACACTACTAGTGAAGCGTTGACACCGTTACAAGCATTTTTAGAAATATAGCTTAAATAGGTAATGATGCATTTTAGCTAACTCCGGTGATTAGCAATAAAACTGGCACCTGTTAGAGTTTAAGCTACTATCATCACACTTTAAGTGATACTAGAAAGTTGCATTTGAGTTGCAATAGAGTTACATTTGAGTGGAATTGTCAATTTTTTAACATAATTATTTAATAATTATTTATGTATAAGTATGTACTTTAACTTTTGTGAGACTAGTTAAAGTCCCACTAATCTATCTTAAGACATAAATAAATCATTAATTAAGCGAATCCAATTATAATTTTGTTAGACGCATCTAACTTAAGTAATATTTATTTTATATGTAAGCTATTCCTTTAGAAGGATAGAAAAACTTATTATATCTACGTAATTTAGTTAAGAGAACTGTTGTTTATCTTTTGTCATCTTGGTGAGAGAAGAAGTTTGAAGAAGAAGTTTGAATGGATATCACCATAGTGAGAGAAGAAGTTTGAATGGATATCACCATAGTGAAAGAAGAAGTTTGAATGGATATCACCATAGTGAAAGAAGAAGTTTGAATAAAACTTACTTTATTATGAAAACAACCAAGATGGTGATTAGAAGCTATTAATTGTGTAAAATACGATAAAAGAGTCTGAATCTGATTAAAGAGTGAGCAAAAAATAGGTAATAACTCAAGGTAATAACTCACTCAAGGAATTATTGCAAAAAGAAATAGCTTAGATGAATATTTGGTAAGCAAACACATAATAGAGACTTCTAAGGGGTAAATATTACCAGAGTTGATATAGTGCAAACATTTTTTACTTGTTAAGTAAAGCAATGAAACTGGGTTGCTATGTAATTGAACAAAGCAAGACAAGCTTAGTGGATAACAGGAATTAGTGTGAACGATAGCGAGGAAGAGCGAATGGGTGCTTGGTGTAAAGAGCCGACTAACAGTGAGTACGACTTCTCTACTTTCGTGGATCTCCTAAGTCATAGGGCAGAGAAGAACTCAGAACAAAAAGTATATACATTTTTGAAGAGTGGAGAAACAGAAGCAGAAAAGTTGACATATGGAGAATTACATCTGCAAGCACAGTCAATCGCTGCCTCTCTCCAATCTCTAAATATTTCTGGCGAACGAGCCTTGCTCCTTTTTCAACCTGGTTTAGATTTCATTTGTGCCTTCTTTGGATGTTTATATGCGGGGGTAATTGCTGTTCCTGCTTATCCACCCAGGCGAAATCAAAATCTATCGAGATTGCAGGCGATCGCCCAAGATGCTCAAGCCAAGATTGTATTGACCTCTACATCTCTTTTGCATAACCTCCAAACTAGCTTCAATCAAGAGGGTATAGACATTTCTGGATTGCATTGGCTAGCTATCGATGGGCTGAGTAGCAACTTAGCAAAAGCATGGCAGCCGCAAGAACTGTATCCCGACACAGTGGCTTTTCTCCAATACACCTCCGGCTCTACAGGTAATCCCAAAGGAGTGATGGTAAGTCATCGTAACTTGCTTGTCAACTCAGCCTTAATCCACAAATTATTTGGGCATACACCTAATAGCCAAGGTGTGATTTGGTTACCGCCTTACCATGATATGGGCTTGATTGGTGGCATTCTACAGCCTCTCTACGCTGATACTCCTGTTGTGTTGATGGCTTCTGTAGATTTTCTGCAAAAGCCAATCCGTTGGCTGCAGGCAATATCCCGTTATCAAGCTACAACTAGCGGCGGGCCAAATTTTGCTTATGAGCTTTGTGTTCGCAAGGCTACCCCCGAACAGATAGCAAATCTCGATCTTAGTAGTTGGGAGGTTGCATTTACTGGTGCTGAACCTGTCCGGGTTGAAACATTAGAACAGTTTGCCTCTACTTTTGCACCTTGTGGCTTTCGCCGTGAAGCATTCTACCCCTGCTATGGTATGGCAGAAACCACTCTCATAGTGTCTGGGGGTGAGAAAACAGCTTTACCAATTACTTACAATGTAGAAGGGGCAGCATTAGAGCAAAACCGAATTGTCAAGAGTGACGAAACTCAGGAATATACTCGGACAATTGTGGGCTGTGGAAAAAGCCCTCAAGGGCAGAAAGTCGTCATAGTCAACCCTGAATCCTTAACCCTTTGTGCTCCCGAACAAGTCGGAGAAATTTGGGTAGCAGGGCCAAGTGTTGCTAGTGGCTACTGGAATAAACCTGAGGAAACAGAGAAAATATTTCGTGCCTATCTAGCAGATACTGGCGAAGGGCCATTTCTTCGCACCGGGGATCTAGGATTTTTACAAAATGGGGAACTGTTTATTACAGGGCGGCTCAAAGATGTAATCATCATTAGAGGGCAAAATCATTATCCTCAAGACATTGAATTGACTGTTCAGAAGAGTCATCCCGCCCTTAGACCTGATTGTGGAGCAGCATTTGCCATAGATTTTAAAGGTTCAGAGCGACTAGTTATTGTTCAGGAAGTAGAGCGGAGTTACCTGCGGAAGTTAAATGTTCAAGAAGTTATTGGAAGTATTAGACAAGCGGCGATCGCGCAGCACGGGCTAGAAATTTTCGCTACGGTACTTGTCAAGACTGGAAGCATTCCCAAAACTTCCAGTGGCAAGATTCGCCGTCAAGCTTGTCGAACTGCATTTCTTTCTGGGAGCTTAGATATTGTAGAGGATTGGAGCGAAAATCCTCAAAATAAAGCCAAGTTCATGCATCTGCAAGCTGAGGTTGATTCTGTTTTACAGCAGTTAATATCTACTAAGCAGCTATGAAAAAGAATCACACTCGCTCTGAAAACATACTCATTAATTAGTACAAAGGATTGAACAATGACCACGAAGAGTTTTGTTGCAAATACCACATCTACAGTTGCAGTTAAAAACATACCAACAGCAGCACAGATTGAAGCATGGATTGTTTCTTATCTAGCTGAATTGTTGGAAGTAGATTCAGGAGAAATAGACGTGACAATACCTTTTGACCGTTACGGCTTAGATTCTTCAGTAGCAGTTGGTTTGACAGGCGATTTAGAAGACTGGTTAGGAACAGAGGTAGATCCAACTCTACTCTATGATTACCCAACTATTGAATCATTGGTAAACCATTTAAGCTCAGAATTAAAGGCTAAAAGTTAGTCTAAATTATCTCAACTTCAGGAACAACAAGAATAGAAATAGAAATTGTCGCCGTTGTTCAATAACCCTTTCAGGAGAAAGTCATGGTAGCTGTCAACAAAACTTTAGATCCAAAAAATCAATCTTCGGCTCTGGCAGCAGCAAAAGAAACAAGGCATTTCCAACTGATCGAAAAAACTTATCAGAATAATACTAATTCAGACTATACCGAACAACTCACAGAGCTAGGTAACGAGTTTAGCTATGCCAGTAACAGCAATTATTACTGGGGAGTTCCCGAACTTTCACTTCTGTATGGTACCCCTCTTTATCAAGCTGCTTCGACTACGCAAAAGCTAGCTCTCAACCATCTTTATTGGGTAGGAAACTATAACCATACTGCTGTTAGTGAAGCCACGACAAGCATTTACAACACGATTACGGCTGGTGTTTTTCGTGCTGTTGGCGGTTACGAAACACTTTGTGACGAACTAGAATTTGAAACCAAACAGGAAAGCTATCACATTCGCACCTTTCAAAGAATCGGTTTCAAAACAAAAATGGGCATAGTTGGTAAAACTATATTGGGAAATTCCCTCTATGGCAGATTAGATAAAGACAGCAATCACTGGTTTAAGCTTTTAATCCCTCAGCCTGTACGGGAGTTTTTCATCTCAACTCAGGGAAGTTCACCATTTTCGCTACATCGAGACAATGTCTTAAGCGCGCTCGCGAAAACGATGTTGAGAGACAAAAAACAGTATTATTCTCCATATTTGCAAGGCTTAGAAGAAAAAGGTGAGCCGATTCCCGCACCAGCAGATGGTTTAGGAGGGCGAATTGCGGCGCGTTATTGGTTGCGGTTCTTTGCCATTCATTGGGGTATGTCGCCGTTTATGGCGTGTCAGTACTATTCCTTGCGCTACACTGCTAATGCAATTCTCAAAAACCAAGAATATCCCTATGTCAGATATTTTCGAGAATTAGAGCAAAAAGGCGAATATATCCCAACTCCAACTGCTGTCTCCTACTACCATTTATTAGACGAGGCTTTCCATACCACCATTTCCCAAACCATCGCCAGAGATATGTATAAGGATTTCTCAAAACCTACAGCTTATGAGAAATTTATATCTGGTTTGATGATTTACAAGATGCAACGCAATCTTTTGAGCGGTCTTTCTGGGGTGATACCCGGTCGCTGTGTTTACGATGATCCGATGTTAATGCTCTTTTACTACAAGCTCTTAAAATCTCCTCTATTTGGGATGGAGACAAAAGAAGCACTCAATTGGATGGAAAAGTGCTTTTGTCAAGAACACGAAGGTTACCATGTAGGACTCAAGTACCATCAAAATCTGTTGGAATTGATGCGGAGATTATTCAGTCGTCTAGACTATCAATGGTCTATCAACCGCGAAATGGGAATTATGGCAGCTGGAGGCTCTATTAGCAAAGCACTTTCACGCAATGCCAAAACCTTTAGACAGTTCTCTCAATCGGTTATGGCTCAGGAGAGCTAGAGCCATACTTTCATGACAAAACAGGCGAGATAGTATTTCCCTAGTCAGCAGTTATTAATTAATAGGGCAAACTATTCAGATGGAACCTATAGCAATTGTAGGCATTGGCTGCCGTTTTCCCAAAGCGAAAAATCCCCAATCTTTTTGGCAGTTATTGCGTAATGGTGTAGATGGGATCGCTCCCGTGCCAAAAGAACGATGGGATATTGATGACTTTTACGATCCCAATCCAGAAGTACCAGGTAAAATGAACACCCGTTGGGGTGGTTTTCTAGAACAGGTAGATTGGTTCGATGCTGACTTTTTTGGAATGTCTGCAGACGAGGTTGAGCATACAGATCCCCAACAGAGGATATTTTTAGAAGTAGCTTGGGAAGCTTTAGAAAACGCAGCTATAGTGCCAACTAGCTTGGCTGGTAGCCAGACAGGGGTATTTATAGGTTTGTGTACCATTGATTATCACAGACTGATCTACAAAAATTTCTCTCAGATCGGACAGTATAGCGGTATAGGCACAACTCCCTGCATAATTGCCAATCGCTTATCCTATTTCCTGGATTTGCGCGGCCCTAGTATGGCTGTAGATACTGCTTGCTCCTCTTCCTTAGTAACAGTTCACCTAGCTTGCCAAAGTTTGCGAAACGGTGAATCAGATTTGTGTCTAGCAGGAGGAGTAAACTTAATTTTATCCCCAGATTCGACTATCTCCTCCTCACAAACACGTTTGCTGTCGGCTAGTGGTCGCTGTAAAACTTTTGATGCCGATGCTGATGGTTATGTCAGAGGCGAGGGTTGTGGTGTAGTTGTACTCAAACGTCTATATGATGCGGTCAGAGATGGAGATAATATTCTTGCTCTCATCAGAGGCTCGGCAGTGAACCAAGATGGATTGAGTAATAGCCTGACTGCACCTAATGGGCTGGCTCAACAAGCAGTGATCCGCCAAGCCTTAGCAAATGCGAAAGTTGAGCCAACAGAGATTAACTATGTTGATGCTCATGCCGTTGGTACTTCTATAGGAGATGCCATAGAGTTTAAAGCCCTAAAAGCAGTCCTGATGGAGGGACGCGAATCAAACCAACCTTGTTTGATTGGCTCAGTCAAGACAAATATTGGGCATTTAGAAGGAGCTGCGGGAATTTCCGCTTTAATCAAAGTCGTCTTGGCGCTGCAACACGAAGAAATTCCTCCTCATCTGCATCTCAAGCAGCTCAATCCTTATATTTCTCTGACAAACACTGCATTTTCTATTCCCAGCGAGTTACAAAAATGGCCCCGTGGCAACCAGAGCCGTTTAGCTGCGGTAAGTGCATTTGGTTTTGGCGGCACCAATGCTCACGTTATCTTAGAAGAAGCACCTGTATCAGCGCCAGTACAGAAATATGTGGAACGCCCCCAACATTTAATCACCTTATCAGCAAAAAGCGATTTGGCTTTACGAGAACTCGCACAAGGTTATGAAGCCTTTTTAGGATCTCATCCTGAAGCATCGCTGGCGGATGTTTGCTTTACCGCTAATACAGGACGGACGCATTTTGACCATCGTTTGTGTATAGCGACAGAATCTATCGTACAGTTACGCCAACAGTTAAATGCTTTCATTGTCGGTCGGAAAACTAACAGAATTTTTCAAGGTAAATTAAAAAGCAGAAAGCGCCCAAAAGTTGCGTTCTTCTTCTCTGGCGAAGAGTTAGAAGATTTTGGAATGGGAAGGCAACTCTACGAAACTCAACCCACTTTTCGCAAAGCTTTTGATCGCTGTACAGAAATTCTCCAAATTTACCTTAATAGATCCTTAACTAAGATTCTGAATTCAAATGTTGTTGCTGCACATTTAAAATTAGCTCAACCCATCCTGTTTGCTATTCAGTATGCCTTAGCCAAACTCTGGCAGGACTGGGGAGTTCAACCCAAGGTAATGACTGGTTATGGTGTGGGAGAATATGTGGCTGCAACTTTAGCTGGCGTATTTAACCTGGAAGATGCTTTGATGCTGGTTGTTGAACGAACTCGTTTAATTGAAGCTGGTTCTGAAAATATGGTAGAGGCTTTTGCGGAAGTTGCGAAGGAAGTTATCTACTCTCAACCACAAATTCCGTTAATTTCCAGTCTCAATGACGAACTGACAACCAAAGAAATTGCTACGCCTCAATACTGGTGTTCTCATTTACAGCAACCAGAGAAATTGACGGCTGCTGTAGAAAAGTTAGCAGGTTGTCAAGTAGTATTAGCGATCGCCTCAAAACCAACTTCTTTACCACAAGAAATTGCAGTATGTCTGTCTAGCTTGTGTCAAGGACAAGACGATTGGCAGCAAATGCTCCACAGTTTAGCAGAATTATTTGTGCGTGGTGCAGTCATAGACTGGTTTAGCTTTGACCAAGATTATCCCCGTCGTCGTCTGCAAATACCAACTTACCCCTTCCAGCGCCAGCGCTATTGGTTTAAATCAGATGACGATATGCATCAAGAAGTAACCACAACACAACATAAAACTCAAACTCAATTTTTTCATCTTCTACATCAAAGAGAAAATCAACAAATAATTCAATTCTTAAGGGAGAAAGGCAATTTTTCTGAAGCTCAAATTAAATTACTACCAGAATTGTTGGAAATATTAGATAAACAGCAACGACGTCTGGTAAACGAAGCTAATGGAAAATCCGTTGAAAAATTAAGGTGATGCCAATGATAGAGCAGACTTTAGAAAACCAAACCAGTCCTGTACAAATGACAGCAGAAGATATGCAAGACTGGTTAGCAAGTCAAATTGCCGAACAGTTGGGAATTGAGCCTGATGAAATTGACATTAAAGTACCCTTTGATAGCTATGGTTTAGACTCAGTGCAGATCGTGAGTATTGCTAATTTAGGAAAACAATACTTTGGATTGCAGCTATCTCCGCTTTTGCTCTGGAATTATCCCAATATTGAGTCGTTATCTGAGTATTTAGTTGAAGAATTAAAAATAGCAAAATTAGAAGTGTTTGAAATTTAACTGCCCAGCAGTTCTACAATTGACAGAACTGCAAACTACTTCTTTAGTTGTAATTGTTGAACTTGTATGAACGTCAAAGAACTGTTAACAAATCTAAATCAACAGGGTGTTCAGTTGTGGGCTGATAACGACAAACTCAGGATTAATTCTCCTCAAGGAATTCTGACACCACAACTTCAGGCTGATATTGCTGCACGCAAAACAGAAATTCTTACTTTTCTACGTAAAAATAATGCTGCCTGCGACAACTTTATTCATGAAGGTTTGGGTTTAAGCCTCCAAACAATTGGTCGTTTAATGGGTGGCTTTTCTGAGCGAGTTACTATGCATTTTAAGTCACCAATTGTTGATCCCAATGTGATGGCAAAAAAACTGAAAGTGACTTTTAGACCATTACCTAAAAAATTTAAGAACAAAACTATCCTAGAATTCAGAGAAGAATTACAATTAAAACTCCAAAGCTATGGCGTTCACATCGTCTCTTGGCAAGAAGCCACTAGAGAGTTCTCCTACGAAATTCTTATTCCCATAGTTAAATGGAAGAAAAATGTCAAAATAAGAGTAGTTAAATCCGAAATTCATGCAGTTATCGACGTTGAAAGACCTTCAGATGTAATTGATAAATTTAAAAGCTTGATAGCTGAAAATATTTATAAATTTTATTCTCGTTTTATCTCTAAAAATCAAAAATTATCAGTTGCAAAAATTGCTCGGTTAATTAGTTGGGCTGAAGACCATGCACTCCAACGTCTTGAAGACCCGACATCTACACAAATTATCTTAATTTCAGAGCTAGATAAGAATTTTGTTGACTTGCAACTGCCATATCAAAAGAAAATCACGATTGGTGTAAATATATTAGTGCGAAATTTCTCTGAGATTGTGATTGGTGTCTCGACTGAAAATATTTCAATTTTAAATATGAATCTTTCAGATTCGCTTTTTTCTAGAGACAAAGTCGATAAATTTGTTTTTCAATCTTTAATTCCTAAAATTTATGTACCAATTGCCCCTCTACCTATAAATCAATTTGAGGTAGGTAAATATAATCCTAACCAGTCTAATTATGCTCATAAATTAGTGCGATTAAGTCAAGAATTGGCATCAACAGGACTATTTCCTTCTGGTTTTAAGCTTAGTGAAATTATCAAAAGGAAATCTCACAGAGATATTGTGGATTGCATAGTCAATGGCAGAACAGGTGTTTCCTATGGCTTTGTCGCCTATGCAGAACCTCCACAATACGTTGGTGCTGTTGAAATATCAGAAAGCGAATGGGAAAGTTTATCTTCTATAGAAGGATATAGTAGCGATGAAGTTCGTCAAAATGAGATAGGCAGGCGATACGTAAAAACAAAAATAAAAAACAAATATGCCTATAAACAAATTCCTGATATTTGGCTGGTATGCTCGCGCTCAGGTGCAAATAAAACAGATTTAAACCTAGAACGTGATATTCTCAGAATGGGTTTAAAAAATAAATTACATCTAAAATTACCGGAAGGAATCGACCCGGCAGAAATAGATATTAAACCTTCTTACGATACGTATGTTATGGTTGCGATCGCTCTTGCATCTGCTTTGTACGCACCGAAGCTGATTGAAAAAGGCGCACCTATGGTGCATTTTCACGGATATTCTTCACCAGAATGGTTTCAGCCGGGTGAATACTGCACCGGAGTGGACAATCCCTCAGTTCCTTGTGGAACCTATGAATCAGGGGTTTTCAATTTTCTAGGTATACACAATTTAGTGAATAAATATGACAGTAACATTGTCCTAGCCAGTCTGGTTGAGCCAGATCATGGCACAAATATTATCACCTCTGATTGGGAGTACTTAATTGCCAGAATCAAAACTGGAGTTGAAAAAGGACAAATTGAACTGGGTGGGAAGCATTTCACTTCCCTTAAAGAGAGCGTAACTACGAGCTAAACTTTAATTTCTACCATCCCATCGAGCTATGAATCTTAAAAACAAAACCCTTCTCATTACTGGAATTGGTGGATTTATAGGCTTGCGTACTGCTGAAATAGCCTTAGCTCAGGGAATAAAAGTTCGAGGGCTACAACGTTCAGAAGATAAGGCTAAAGAGGCACAAAGATTAGGCGCAGAAGTAATTATTGGTAGTGTAACCGATCCGGCTGCTGCCCAAAAAGTATGCCAGGGAGTAGACATAGTTCTGCATACAGCTGCCATTGTTAAAGAGGGTGGCTCGCCGAAATATTTTCATGAAGTCAACGTTGGTGGCAGCGTTAATATGGCGACAGCCGCAAAAAATGCTGGTGTGAAAACTTTTGTTCATCTCTCAAGCGTGATGGTGTACGGCTTCAACTTCCCCAATGGAGTCACCGAAGACGGGCCGCTGTATGGAGAAAACAATCCTTACTGCCAAACAAAAATAGAAAGCGAAAAGGAACTCTTAAAACTAAACGCTCCGCCAGCTTTTGGCATCATTATCATCAGACCGGGAGATGTTTACGGGCCTGGAAGTTTAGCTTGGATAGTTCGACCACTGCAATTAATGCGGCAAAGAATGTTTGCATTGGTTAATGGCGGGCGAGGAGTTATAAACCACGTATATATAGACAATTTGATCGAGGCCATATTTCTTGCTGTAGAAAAAGAAGCCTATGGAGAAGTCTTTAATATCACTGATGGACAAGAAACTTCCTGGAAGGAGTATTTTACACGCCTAGCCGAAATAGGAAATGCCCCTACACCCATTTCTCTGCCAGCAGGTGTAATGAAGTTTATCGCTTGGCTGCACTGCTGGGTTCAAACTGTTCTTGGTCAAACACCCAAGCTTTTACCAGAATCGATAGATATGGTGACTCGTCCCTATGCTTATTCCATCGCTAAAGCACGAATGCAGTTGGGTTATGAACCAAAAATAGATCTAGAAGAAGGAATGCGACGCACGCAGGAATGGCTAACAAAAAATCCAAGCAAAGTTAATTAGTTTGAGGTAAATCAATGAACGAGTTAGCGATCGCTATTTTTGGAGTTTTGGCTATTTTTGTAGTTCTTCAAACGTCTTACGTACTGCCTTTAGTATCGTCATTCCGTTTGCCAAGCTCGAAGGCGATGCCGGACGAGTGGTTGCCTAAGGCAGTAGTGATCCTTCCCCTACGATGTGCAGATCCATTTTTAGGGGACTGCGTGCGCGCCCTGCTCCAGCAGAACTATCCGGACTACAAGTTACACATCATTGTTGATAGTCAAAAAGATCCTGCTTGGAATATTGTCACTCAAATCATCCAGCAACTGGGAGCAACACACGTTCAAGTCAGCCCTTTAATTGCTCGGCACAAAACTTGTAGTCTCAAAGGCAGTGCGTTAGTGCAAGCTATTAATGCACTAGACGATTCTTATCAGGTAGCGGCTTTCATAGATGCCGACGTTGTCCCCCATTCCACCTGGCTGCGCGAACTGGTTGCGCCCCTGGTGGATGAGCGGATCGGAGCCACTACCGGAAACCGTTGGTATATGCCGCAAATCGGACAGTGGGGTTCACTGATTCGACATTTATTTAACTTGGGAGCAGTTGTCTCCATGTATATCAACAAATATCCTTGGGGAGGCTCTATGGCAATGAGGCTCTCGGTGTTGCAGCAAGCCCAACTTTTGAAGATATGGAGGCATAGCATTTCTGTTGATTCTCCGGTATGGGGAGCTTTGCAGAACATTGGTTTAAAAGTGAAATTCGTGCCTACAGTTATGATGAGCAATCGCGAGGAGTGCGATTTAGCCCAATGCTGGCGCTTCATTCAACGCCAATTACTCGTATCGCGACTCTATCACCCCACCTGGCGTCTGGCTTTCTTTCAAGTATTAACATTCACATCAACTCTCGCAGTCGGAATAGCACTGCTGCTAATTGCTGTGGCTCGCAGCAATTTTACTGCCGCAGCTTGGGTTGGAAGCGGAATCGTCGGCTACATTCTTGCAATGGCTGTACTGCTTATACTTGCAGAACAAGCTGTGCGGCGGGTGATTCGGGCAAACGGTCAAAAGACGCAGAACTTTTCATTTCCAGTCATAGCGAAAATTTTACTGGCTATTCCGCTGATGCAATTGGTTGTTACGCTGGCTGGTCTATCAACAATGTTGAAACGAAAAGTTGAGTGGCGGGGTGTAATTTATCAAATCAAAGATCCTTACAACATTCAATTAATTGAACACCATCCTTCTCAAGTCTCACTCTCATCTTTTGATAGCAAAACTTCAATTGGCTAATTAAAAAATCCAATGACTCTAGTGTCATGTTGGATATCTCTAAAGCGCTGAGAGTGTTTTTAACAAAAACTGCAATGAAGAACCAATCTCATGTGAAAGCTGCCACGCTGGCGGTCATGTGTTTCGCTCTTTTCTTATCCTCCCTAGATGAAACTGTCGTAAATTTGGCGCTTCCTAAAATCCAGAGTAGTCTGGGTTCTGGGATATCGGGATTGCAGTGGGTTATCAATGCCTATACTCTGTCCGGAACTAGTTTAGTGCTGCCGAGTGGAACATTAGGAGATATTTACGGGCGCAAGCGAGTCTTTCTTGTGGGACTGGTTATTTTCACGGTTGCCTCTACGATCTGCGGTCTGGCTCCAAGTTTGGGTGTGTTGATTGCGGGACGAATTCTTCAGGGAATCGGTTCTGCTGCCTTGGTTCCGGGTTCTCTGTCCATCCTTACTGATACCTTCCCAGAGCCGAAGGAGAAAACAAAAGCAATTGGTATCTGGTCTGGGGTATCAGGGATTGCTCTTGTTGCTGGCCCGTTGTTGGGCGGTCTGCTTGTAGATAATTTGGGGTGGCAAAGTGTGTTCTTTTTGAACATACCACTTGGCGCGATCGCTTTTTGGGCGATCTCTCGTGTTGTTAAGGAAAGTAAAAATCCAAATCAGCAGCGTCTTGATGTCCCAGGTGTGGTACTCAGTATTATCTTGCTGGCTTCGCTTACTTATGCAGTCACCGAAGCCAAGTTTGGGATTTGGCGATCGCCCCTGGTTGTCTTTTTGCTAGCAGTTGCCATATTCAGTCTTTTGGCTTTTTTGGTTGTTGAATCCCACAGCAGCCACCCTATGCTGCCACCACAATTGTTTAAAAATCCAACTTTTGCTGTAGTCAATGTTGTCAGGGTTTTAGTTTTTTTTACTGTTGTCAGCTTGCTTTTTATTTTCAGCCTGTTTTTGCAGCAAGTGCAGGGTTACTCAGCAGTAGCGACAGGACTGCGTTTCCTGCCGATGAATATCGCTTTTATTGTTGCATCGCTCGTTTCCGGATGGTTCGCTGTTCGGCTAGGATGGCGCTATACGATCGCAACGGGACTAATCATAGCGAGTATAGCGACGTTGTTATTAATACAAACCAGTGTTGATACGGAGTTTAGGGTACTCCTGTGGAGCCTTGTTTTTTCAGGCTTTGGCTGTGGTTTGACCCTAGCGCCCTTAACAGCCGCAGGTATCAGTTCTGCACCTACTAAGAAAGCGGGAATTGCCTCAGCAGTTCTAGGCATTAGTAATCGTTTTGGCAGTGTTTTGGGAATTGCCTTACAGGGAACGATTTTTACACAACTGTTTGCCTCAGATCTGGCGCGATCGCTCTCTGCTTGGGGTATACCTTCTCATCTCCATGAACAAATCATCACCAATGCTTTGCATGGTGGAGCTAAAGTTTCCAGCGATCTCCCTTCTGGGTATGTCTTGCATCAAGCGATAGGTAATGCATTTGTCTCAGGTTTACATACAGTTGTACTAGTTGCTAGCTTTGCCCTGCTAGCTGGAGCATTACTGATTCTAGTATTTGTTCGATCAAATTTTAACCAAATTAGCAAGAATTCTCTTATTTCTATCAACAGTAGGACAAAGTAGGAGTCAATCTGAAAATTAAATATTGTTGTTTGCTAATTTCGGAGTGGGCTTCGATGGTCTTTCAATCTCAGTCCCTCCTGGATAACCTTCTACGTAAGATGGAGGGCTGAAGTGTACAGAAGCTCTGCTCGTAATCGAAAACGTTCAAAGTTGTCTTTTCTCGGTTTAACGCTAGTGTTTCAAAAAATTTTCAAGCATAAGGTATTCAGATACCTAGTTTGCGGTGTTTTATCAACTGTATTTAATATTTTAGTTCTTGCTATCATCATTGAGCTACTAAATGCTAAGACACCTATGATG
The DNA here is from genome assembly GCF_030381805.1 of Chlorogloeopsis sp. ULAP01. NCBI lineage: Bacteria > Bacillati > Cyanobacteriota > Cyanophyceae > Nostocales > Chlorogloeopsidaceae > Chlorogloeopsis > Chlorogloeopsis sp. ULAP01. The sequence goes on along the minus strand of NZ_JAUDRH010000012.1, from coordinate 34,926 downwards.
CGGAATATTGCTAATATTATTGCAATAGAAATTTCTTTGCTATTTAGTTTTTTTATTTATAAACACTGGGTTTGGAGAATAGGACGTTCAACAATAAAAGAAGCCATTTTTTGGCAACTTGCTCGCTATCATATGTCAGTTAGTGCAGCTATTTTTAGTCGAACATTCATGATTTTTCCTCTACTTGATTGGCTAAAAGTTCATTATTCAATTAATACTTTAATAGGTATTGCATTAGGTTCAACTATGACTTATAATATGACTGACAGATGGGTTTTCAAATTGAAGTAAAATAGCCCTCCATTAAAATTCAGCGTAACAATATAGAGCAAAACAAAAACATTCATTCAACTCAGTAATTAGATAAAGTGGATTCCAAGTTGATGAGGTATGAATCTAGTTCTCAAAGCCAGTTATAAAGGCTATTTTGCTTCTGAAATTCGCTGTAATAAATCGTGTCTGCAAACTCACAAAAGCGAGAGGTCAGAATGTTACTTTGAATTTCAAAAAATATGAGGATTGCTGTTAATTGCTGATGGTTAGTTGCTAATTGTGTTGCTATCTAATACTGATGGCAGAGGCAGATGGAATCGAATGAAGTCACAATTTATGTCAGGTATTCGTTTGACAGGGACTGGTTCTGCGGTTCCTTCCACTTATCTAGATAACCATCAGCTTAGTAAAATTGTGGTCACCTCTGATGAGTGGATCGCATCTCGTACAGGAATTTACCGTCGCCACCTGCTTCCCCATAAGGATTCGCTCACCAACATAGCTACTAGTGCCGCTCAAAAAGCGATGATGATGGCAGGTTTAACTCCACAGCAGCTAGATTTAATCATTTTGGCTACGTCTACCCCAGATGATTTGTTTGGTAATGCCAGTCTAATTCAAGCACAATTGGGAGCAAGACAAGCTGTAGCTTTTGATTTAACAGCTGCTTGTAGCGGTTTTGTATATAGTTTGATAACAGCGGCTCAATTTATTCGCACTGGTGCTTATCGTAATGTACTTGTAATTGGGGCTGATGTTCTCTCACGCTGGGTGGATTGGTCAGATCGCAGTACTTGTGTTCTGTTCGGTGATGGAGCAGGAGCAGTCGTCTTACAAGCTAACGAACAAGACTACTTGCTAGGATTTCAACTGCATACAGATGGTACTCAAAATCACCATCTAAATTTGAGATATCAGGGTCAAGCTCGCACTCTTGTTGATGGTGTCTTTATCGATCAAGGTAAATATCAACCCTTGAAGATGAATGGAAAAGAAATCTATCGCTTTGCTATCCAAAAAGTTCCTGAAGTGATTGAAAAAGCTCTTTTCCAAGCAGATATTACAGCTGCTGAGGTGGACTGGTTGCTAATGCATCAAGCGAATCAGCGGATTTTGGAAGCCGTAGCTGCACGTTTAGATATCCCTGCTCGCAAAATCATTAGCAATGTTGCAAATTACGGCAACACCTCTGGAGCATCAATTCCCCTAGCTCTAGATGAAGCCATTCGTTGTGGTCAAATTCAACCTCATAATACTCTAGCCATAGCTGGATTTGGAGCCGGACTTACTTGGGGTGCTGCAATTTTTAAATGGGTTTAATCTACCAAAGATAGAACTATCGCAAAAAGTGATTGTGCTTGTAATGCAATTTGATTGTTGGATTACTCTAATGATGAACTTGCTCTGCGTAAAAATCTGAGGAAAAGAAAATGAATAAGCAGCAAGCTTTCCATTATCAAATCTCTCTTGAAGATTGGAGAAAAACACCAACTAACGTCAAACTGCTAATTGAGGAAATGGAAGAGTGTATATATCAACTTGATCTACAGTTAGATAAACTACCAATCCACAATCAATTTTTAGATACATATCCTTTAAATAAAATAAATTTAGTGATTGTTATTCCTGTATTGAATGATTGGGAGGCTTTAGAAAAGCTACTGTTACTTATTGATGAGATTGTGTTTATACAAGAAATCAATATAGAAGTTCTTATTGTTGATGATTATTCAACTAAGCCAGTTCCACATTCACTTCTTCACCAAGAGCATCGCCAAATTAGAGCAATCAATATCCTTCGACTTCGTCGTAATTTAGGTCATCAGCGAGCTATAGCAGTTGGTTTATCTTATGTATATCATCACTTAAACTGTAACTGTGTTGTTGTAATGGATGGTGATGGAGAAGATAATCCTTTTGAAATAGAACGTCTTTTAAATGCCTTTGACAAGACAGGTAGAGATAAAATTATTTTTGCTAAACGCACTAAACGCTCTGAGAGCAATACTTTTAAATTTTTGTATTGTATTTACAAACAGCTTTATCGGCTTCTAACAGGGAGAGAAATTTGCGTTGGTAATTTCAGCTTATTACCTGCTTCTTTGTTGAGAAATGCTATAGTCATTTCAGAAATTTGGAATCATTACTCATCAGGTATTTATCGGTCTCGAATTCCATATCTAGAAGTAAATGTACCCCGGACAAGACGATTAGCTGGACAACCTAAGATGAACTTAGTGTCACTCATCACGCATGGCTTAAGTTCTATTGCAGTGTATGGAGACATTGTTGCGACAAGAATTCTATTAGTCACTGCTATTTTATTCGTTACTTTATTGTTTATATTATGCATTGTTTTACTGATTAAAATCTTTACCAATTTGGCGATACCTGGTTGGGCTACTTATGTATCCGGTTTAGTTTTGATATCTCTATTACAGCTTATTTTAATTGGGGCTGTTTTCAGTATGATTATCTTGTCCGATCGTAATAACTCCAACATTATCCCAGGGCGTGACTATAAAGATTATGTTGATAATTTCTTTAATTTAAAATTATGAGCACATTCATGTATGTAGGGACAGAATTAGAGTTGTTCTCTAAAGCAAAAAATTGGAAAGGATACATAAAATCTCTATTGAGAAAATATATAAAAGGTGATGTGTTAGAAGTTGGAGCAGGGATAGGAAACAACACACGTTTGTTCTGTAGTTATCAATATACTACTTGGTTATGCTTAGAACCGGACAAGAAGCTTTTTCATGCTCTAGAATACTCTATTGCTCTATTTAATATGACCAACTACTATGCCCAGAATGGAACCATTGAATTGTTAAATGGTAAGCAATTATTTGATTCAATTTTATATATTGATGTTTTAGAGCACATCAATGATGATAAGGAAGAATTAATCAAAGCATCTAAACATCTCAAGGCTGGTGGAAATTTAATTATTTTAAGTCCGGCTCATCAATGGTTATTTACACCGTTTGATGCAGCGATCGGTCATTACCGTCGCTACAACAAGCAAACACTGAAGGCAATTCTGCCAAATGATATAGAAGTCATAAACTTTGCCTATTTAGATTGCGTTGGTTTGCTGGCTAGTCTGGGGAATAAACTAATCCTCAGGCAAAGTAAGCCAACTTCAAAGCAAGTCAAACTGTGGGATAAATTTATGGTTGCCATATCTAGAAGACTTGATTCTCTTCTAGGGTATAGATTTGGTAAGTCAATTCTTTTAGTTGGGAGAAAAAGATGTTAGTAAAATTTCTCAAAATAATTTTCGGTAGCCAACTTACATTATTATTAGGTGTAATTATATTTCCTGAGCGTGCTAGCTAAACTGTCAAAAAGATTGACCTTTCTAACCTTTACCCTTGTGATTTAAATAGATACTTATTCATTAACTAAGTATCTTGAGTTTAAAGTATAAAAGGCTCAAATTATATTAGAGGATAGTTTATGCACACTAAATGGCTAAACATCAAAGATATTTTATGGAAAAAGCAAAATTATATATTCAATTTTTTCCTAATATTTACCCTGATTATGCTCATGATGACACCAGGTATCTGGAATGGTAATGAAGAACAATATTTAGGATATGCATGGAGAAAGTCCAGTCCTGAAGCTTTAGCTAGAATCAGTGCTTTAAGAGATACGGCTAATCATCGTTTTATCTTTGAGTATTTAACTGGTTTTAGTATTAAAAATATAGGATTTGAGTGGACACAAGCACTCGGACGTATCATTGTTGCTTTACTTTACTCTGCATCACTTGTTTCTTTATTTAAAAATCTAAAAATATCAACTACAGCTTTCTGCACAATTATTTTGATATTTTTTTGGCTCGGTGAAAGCATATTAGGTATGGAGTGGTTATTTAGAGGTTTTGAACCAAAAACTCTAGCCTATCCCTTTGTATTCTTTAGTTTTTCTACTTCGCTGAAAAAAAGATTTGGTAGTTCTTACTTGTTACTTGCACTTGCAACATACTTTCATTTTTTAGTAGGAGGATTTTGGTTTTTTATTACATGGTTAGTTCAGCTTTACTGGACAAAGAATCTCAAGCAAACTTTCATGAATTCTCTCAAGTACTTAATTCCTTGTATACCACTCTTTTTTATAATTGTAGTTGGTCAGCTACAAACTCAAGATAGTATAAATTCAACTCCACCTGTAAGTTGGATTTATTCACACTTTCGAGCACCTCACCATGTTGCTCCTTTTGCAAGTAAAGCTGTATTTATGGAGTTCTGGTATCAGGGTGTGATTTTATTGTTAGGTCTAACCATTATTTCAGCTATTATATATCGGTATTCCCAGAATAGAATTGAAAAAGAATTTTCTAAACTTGTTTTAACTTTAAATATTTATTTGTTTTTGAGTTTATTTATTTCTTACTTTGATAAGCAAGGAGTTTTAGGAAAATTTTACATCTTTAGACCTGCAAGTATCACTTTATTTTTAACCTTATGCTTATATGCATTATTTCTCCAAAATATAATATCAAAAAAATTTAGTAAATTTAGCATATCATCAAAAATATCTCTACAGTTCAGTTTCGTCACTTTGGTTTTAATTAGTTGTTTAACGATTCCATCTTTATCTGGTCATACTGCTTATAAGTTCTTGAGTAAACAAGCTCAGTCATTAAATTCTTTTAAGATATCTCAGCATAAAAATAACTTTGATTTGGAGCAAATAATTAAAAAGAGCCATCCAACTGATATTTTTCTCATCGATCCTAATTTAGAAAAAGATCCCGATCTAATCTGGAATATAAAAATTTTATCATTTGAAAGAAAATATAACAGGCCAACATTAGTTTTAGATAAATTTATGCCAAGTACTAATAGTGAAATCATGAGATGGTATAAATTATTAAACTTAAAGAATAATTTGTTTAAAGAAGGCTGTCCTTCCGAGATTACTAAGCATTATAAAATTCGATACCTTTTAGCTCATCAAAATAACAATAAAGTGAATAATTGTGGCAAGGAAATTTACAATCAAGGAGGGATAAAATTAATTGAGTTAGATACAGAGCAGTAGCAGAAAATTGGCACTTATTATTTCAGCTATAAAAGCCTGAAATTTGGGAAAAAATTGACTAAAACAATTGAATTAGCTACACTAAAAAAGCGGCAAAAGATGTATATTTTTGCCGCGCTTAACTATGACGACACACAGGATGTTCAGAAAATGTTTATATATGATTCATTTTCACGAACCATTTAGGATTGCTATACAGTACAGTTATGAGTTTCCTCACTTAGGGCTGTAGAAAAAGAGTTTTGGGCATAAGATTCGAGGATACCAGTAAGGGTAGAAACTAATTGTCCATAATCTGAGAAATCACTACTTGTACTGATACCCTCAACTAGACTTACATTCAGTGTTGGAATGATATTAGCAGTGGTAATAATATCATCACTTACATCTAGTGTTGGAGCAACATTAGCGGTGGTAATAATATCATCACTTACATCTAGTGTTGGAGCAACATTAGCGGTGGTAATAATATCATCACTTACATCTAGTGTTGGAGTGACGTTTGCATGGGCTATTCTGACGTTATCCTTTGAATCGTAATTAAATTCTTGCAGATCTCCCATATTTGCATTTAATTTAGCCACCCAGACATCTACAGCTCCGGCATTTTCACTTCCTAAAGAGCCATCAGTAATTCCAGTCACGTAAAGATGACCATCATTACCAACGATAATATCTGTAGGGTTATCCAATCTTTCTGGGCTTCCGAATTGTCGAATCCACTTCTCGTTGCCATTAGTGTCGAACTTTGCTACCCACGCGTTATAAGCTTCATCTTGACTACCTTCTCCTAACTGAGCATTAGTGTATCCTATCAAGAAGATATTATCGTTTGCATCAATCTCCATGCCTGATAGGTAGGTGCCATCATCACCTTGGGTGCCAAACTGTTGAACCCATTGCTGAGTTCCATCCGGAAGATATTTTGCAAGCCACATATCGTAAGATTGACTGCCAATTGTCGGTTGATTAGTATTTGGAGCGCCTGTCTCAAAAGAGCCTGTAGTCCATCCTGTAACATAGACATTATTTTTGCTGTCAGTTTCAACACCCCATGGAAATTCAAGACCATCGTTGTTACTTCCAAATTGTCTAATCCACTGTATATCACTATTAGTATCCGTCTTTACTAAGAAGGCATCGTAATTCAAAAAAGTTCGAGATGGATCTGCCGGTTCTAATAATCCCTGAGTCCATCCTGTAGTATAGGTATTGCCATTATTATCGATGGCAAGATCAAAAGCTTCGTCAAAAGCGAAGTTCCCATATTCTGTCAACCACTGCTGGTTGCCATTAGAGTCAAATTTACTTACCCAAGAATCAACTTGATTGGCTAAAGGGAAAATGTCTGGTCTTTGATTAGGCTTAGTTGCTGTTCCTGATAAGTAGACGTTGCCTCCTTCATCTATATTAAGATTAATGCTGTTAGATTCAGTAGTAATAGCACCTGTAACTGCAAACTGCCTGCTCCACAATAGGTCGCCATTAGTATTATACTTAGCAACCCAAGCATCATTACCTTCTGACTGGTTAGTGGAAAATAGATCTCCTTGTGTAGCTCCCGTTACGTAGAAGTTACCATCATTATCTGTGACAATGGCAAAGGCTCTATCGTTAGCAGAAGTGCCAATCTGCTTACCCCACAACTCATAGCCATCACTATCATATTTTGCTATCCAGGCATCAAAAAGCCCTTGATTGCTTCCTTGCAAATCCCCAGTTGTAAATCCTGTTAAATAGAAATTGCCCGAAGGATCTGTAGCAACACCAGTACTGAAGTCGATACCCTCAGTTCCGAATTGCTTAATTTCGTTTTGCGCTGGCTGGTTCTCTTGGGTGTCATTCACATACTGAAAATATGTGTCAGTTAGATTTAAATTTTCACTGGGACGCTTATTCACATAAGCAATGAGGTCACGAGATCCATCTTTTACCCGAAATATAGCCTCTCCTGGAAAACCTAAGAAATTTTCTACTAATCTGTAGTCTTCCGGTTTACCGTTCAGTCGTATGGTATCTTGATTGGGATCGAAATCTAAAATGATGGCAAACTTTAATATACCCAAGAAACCCTGATCGGTATAGTAAGCCTGATTGTTATCTCCAAGAACAAATGTGTCTTTCCATATCGACGCTGATGCTGGTATATTTCCTCGGAAAATGGATAATATATTCTGATTGAGAAGTGTGAACTCTCCTGGCGAACTGTCAAATATGTCACCAGCCAATATATCAATATTTGGAGTTTGAGTTTTGCTACTAACAGGATCGTAACCGTAAATCAGATCGTTTCCAGCGCGGGCAAAAATCAATTCTATATTTGCAGGAAATCCTAATTGTAGGTCGCTGCCTGGTGTCCCTAATGTGATGGTAGTTGTCATATTTCCTCTAATTGTGTTAGGTAAAAGTTAACGTTGTTGTCTATGGCAATGGCACTAGCTAATTTAGAGTCAGAAGAGCTTGCGCTTACCCGACAAGAGATTGCCATTACTGTCATGCTCAATTAATGAAGCATCGGAAAATGCTGAGTGGTTAGTTGAAGGCATATTTCCTCTAATTGTGTTAGGTAAAAGTTATCGTTTTTGTCTATGGCAATGGCACTAGCTGATTTAGAGTCAGAAGAGCCTTCGCCGAAATTGATGCCAAGTAGAAATGATGAGACAGTGAGTTCAAATTTATTCATTGTTTTTGAGTCCTTTCGTTTCAACAATCTGATTGCTTGAAGACTATGACTTCCTCTTAGACAAAACGATTTAACAGGAATTGCAGGCAAATTACTTTGACTGACAAAACCAAGAATGCATATTCAATCAGCTTGACGAATACCAATTCAAGAAAATAATGCAATAGATGCGTAAATTGGATTGAAAAAAGTGAAACCTAATACCAAAGCTACCTTTGGCGTCAATATACCTCAAACCATAGTAAATGATTATCAATTCGTAATTCGCAATTAAGAAATTCAGATATGGTGTGGATTTCGAGGTTTGAATGTGTTGCCGGATTTTAGAGAATAGGTAATGATTTTCATTACTTTAACTATTCCATCTGTTTTGCTTTGCAACACAACAGTTTAACGAACCTCTTTCAAAGTCTCTATTTGTTTGGTAAATAACTCTGTGAATAAGCTGATTACTGTTCGTTTTTCACGCACTTTAATATTAGTGCTAATAGACATTCCTGATTGCAACGAGAGAGTTTTACCCTTAATATCTAGCGATTGACTCTCTAAACGAACTTTAACAGGGAAACGATAATATGAATGGATATTATCCGGTGGCAATGCATCCGATCCTACCCAAGAAATTGTTCCTTTGATATCACCAAATTCACTATAAGGAAAGGAGTCAATACGGACATCAACTTTCATTCCTTCTCGAATAAAACCAATATCTTTATTAGTGATGAAAACCTCAGCAACATAGCTTTCATTTGGTACAATCTTGAGTAAATTTTGAGTAGTGTTGACTACAAAACCAGGGCTTTTAGCTTGTAAATCAAAAACTGTGCCGTTCACAGGTGCGCGAACTTCTTGATATTTAAGGTTTTGTTGGGTTTGAGAAATTTTACTATTAATTTCAGCCAATTTCTTTTCGTTATCTAGTAAAATTTTAGTAAATTGGCTGTCTATCTGTGCAATGTGTTTGTTGTTTTCAGCTATCTTATCCAAAATATTTTTCTCGATAACTGCTATAGTGTTGTTTACTTCTTGTTGTCCTTGCTCAATATTAAATTTTAGACGTTGCTGCTCCTCATTTAATTGTGCTATTTGCGCCTTGATTTCTTGTACATTTTGTTGCTGTTGGAGATACTGAAGTTGAGCGATTGCTCCTTCTTCAGCCAAGTTTTTCATTTTACTTAAAATTTGATTTTCAATACTTAAATTTTCTTCACTCTGGTTAATTTTGACTTGATTTTGAGCAAGTTGTTTTTTGATCTGTTCAACTGCCAAACGCGCTGCCTGTGTTCGAGAATATGATTCTCTTTGAGATACTTCTAAACGCTGTTTTTCATCAACAGCCAAACCAATGGCGTTACCTTTTTTAAATTCAGTTCGTAACAATTCATTTTCTGCAATTAGCGCTATACGATTTTTTAGTAGGAATTCAACTTCTTTTGGTAACTTACCCTGCATCAAATCTATTATATCAGCTAAATCAGAAGTCGAATTCATTAATCTGAGATAAATCTGATTCTCTTTAAATAAAGAAGCGCGAATCTTTTTTAAAGATAATAATTCAGCATTGTTAGCAGTAGTATCAAAAATCAGCAACAAATCTCCTGGTTTTACTGATTGCCCATCTTTAATATAAACTGCTTTCACTACTCCATTGACTGGTGCTTGAATTTCTTTGACAGTTCCTTCCGGCTTTAATTGACCTGTTGCTGGAATTACTTGTTCCATTTTAGCAAAGTTTGCCCAAGTAATTCCAAAAGAGGCTATCCCAATTAAGGACAGCATAATAGCACGTGACCAAAATGGAGATTGGCGCAGTACAATTTCTGATTGTTCAAAGTTATGTTCTTGCTGATATTTTGCAGTATTTAAAGGAGGTTGAGAAGCTTTGATTTCTGTGATTTCTGTAAGTGTTAATACCTGTGTATTTTCTAATTTGGCTCCATTGGCGTGATTGCCATTACGATAATGACCGTTAGAACTAGTGCCATTTATTTGATTCATATTAGTTCCTAAATGGGATGATAGTGAGTGAGGAAGTGTAATCAGAGTGGAAAATGAGAAGAGTGAGATATGGAAGGGAATAATTAGTAATTAATGACTAACTACAAATTCACTTCTTGTTGCTGATATAGGTAGTAATAATGACCTTTTAATGCTATTAATTCATGATGATTTCCTTGCTCTATTACCCTACCACTATCCATGACTACAATCATGTCTGCATTCATAACAGTATTGATGCGGTGGGTGATAAAAAAGATGGTAGTTCCTTGAAATGCTTTCGCTAAATTCAGACAAACTTGCCGTTCAGTAGGATAATCTAAGGCACTAGTTGCTTCGTCTAGTACTAGTAGTTTTGGTTTTTGTAAAACTGAACGCGCGATCGCTATTCTTTGTCTTTGTCCGCCCGAAAGTGCAGCTCCTCGTTCGCCTACTTGAGTATTGTAACCATTAGACAATTTCATAATAAATTCATGAGCGACTGCTACTTTTGCAGCTTCAATTATTTCCTCTGTTGTTGCTTCTGGATTTGTTAAAGCAATATTTTCTTGTACTGTACCATCAAACAGAAGTGTATCTTGAGGAACTACACCAATTTGTCTTCGTAAAGAATAAAGTTCTACTTTGCTAATGTCATAACCATCAATTAAAATTCTACCTACTTCTGGTTCATATAGCCTGATTAACAACTTTGTTAAAGTGCTTTTACCTGCACCACTTTGTCCGACAATTCCGATAAATTTACCAGCCGGAATATCGAGACTAACATTGCAAAGTTGCAATGCTCCTCCTGTATTAAAACGGAAAGTAATATTTTCATATTTTACCGATCCCTGAATAGCGGGTAAGGGAATATTGCAGCGGTCTTGTTCGGCTTCTTGTGGCGTATCAATAATATCACTTAAACGCTCTAGAGATAAAGCAGTTTGTTGAAAGCTTTGCCATAGTTGTGCCAACCGCAATATGGGACTGGTGGCGTAACCTGAGATAATTCTAAAGGCAATTAATTCTCCTAAAGTTAATTCTCCTTTTAGTACTAAATAAGCTCCTACCCACAAGATTAATAAGCTACTAAGTTTGTTGAGAAAGTTACTAGTAGAATTAGCAAGAGTAGAGGTAACTACTGTTTTAAAGCCAGCTACGACATAACGAGCATAGCGTTCTTGCCAAGAAAAGCGCGATCGCAACTCAATATTTTGTGCTTTTACGGTTTGTATTCCGGTCATTACCTCAACTAGATAAGACTGGGTTTGCGAGTTGCGTTCAGCTTGGGTGCGTAATTGTTTGCCGACTGTAGGAGAGGCAAGCAAAGTAATAACTATAAATATCGGAATCGTTGCTAAACCAACTAGGGTAAGTTGCCAGCTGTAAATCAGCATGACGATGATATAAACTACTGAAAATAAGGCATCTAACCCTACTGTTAAAGCAGTGCCTGTGAGAAACTTACGGATATTTTCTAATTCATTAATACGGGTGGAAAGTTCTCCCACCGAGCGGCGCTCAAAATAGCGCAGTGGTAGGCGTAGTAAGTGGTCAATAATTTCTGACCCCAAACCCATATCAATGCGATTAGTGGTATCAACAAATAAGTAAGTACGTAATGTGGTAAGTACAGCTTCAAAAAGACTTATAGCTAATAGCAAGACTCCCAAAATATGCAGGGTGCTAATACTATTTTGGGCTATAACTTTATCGATGATTAACTGAATAACTAGTGGATTTGCCAGTGCTGCTAACTGTACAAAAAAAGAAGCAATAAAGACTTCTAAAAGTACGCGGCGATAGCGCGATAGATAGGGAAGAAACGATTGCAAACCGAAGCGCTGCTTAGGTGTGATATTAGTAGCAGACAGCAGCAATACCTTGATTCGCGGTGGATAACAGCTTTCTTCAACATCTAGTTTGGAAATGAGTTCTGCAGGTTTATAGCGTACAATTCCTTTTTCTGGAATTCCTAAAACTACAGTGCTTATTCCTGCTTCATAGATAACTGCAAAACTTTCACCATAGCGAATCAGTGCCGGAGTAGGAATGCGCGTTATCTTAGCGGTAGGTATATCTGTTAATTGTGCCTTGAGTCCAATTAACTCTGCCAAGTAAGCACAAAGCTGAAAAGATATACTACCTTGACGTTTTATTTGGTCTGTTAGGATGCGGCTAATTACCTCCCGTCGAAATGGTATTTGCAAATGCTGAGATAGCATTTGCAAACAAGCGATGATAGTTTTTAATTGCCCCCTACCGCTTACAAATGAGTACTTTTTACTTTTTCCTTCTTGATTGGTAGTAGTATAGTTGGGTATTTCCGGTTCCGCTTCTAGTGCGTAGGGGATTTCCAAATCTTCCCCGATTTTAGATATGCTTTCATTTGTCTGCAATCGGATACACTCGCTATTGAGCAGTGATAAATCGGATGGACATAAACCGAGCAAACGCACTGGAGTTTGACCGATGACCTCAAGCATATTCTTACCGTCGTTCAATTCCAAGCGAGAACCAGGCGAAAAATCAGTTAGTATTCCACCGCCACTCACAAACCAGATGTATTCCCCATCTAACTGCTGGAATGGTGTTTTCCCTGGTGGAAGATAATGTACCTTTGCTTGTGGTAGTGCTGTTTGAGTGAGTTGTTTGAGATTTGTACTCCCTTGAACTTGCACCTCTTTTTGCACAGCCAAAACATCGAAAACTTCTATGAGATGGCAAAGACCTTTACGGGCATTGGCAAAGGCTGAGTATTGTTCGAGTAAACGCAAATACTCTGTTGCATTGATCTTTAAACATATTACTTCGCTAGAAGCGATCGCAGTCTCGCAGGGCACGTTTCGGAACAAACTAATTTCACCCAGAATTGCTCCTGGTTCCAATAATTTTAAAGTAATGGGCATTGGAGTACGCTGGTCATGGCCTAAAAGCCTGACTTTACCTTGATAAACAATAGTTACGCTATCAGGATCTTTTTCTTTGCCAATAATTTTCTGACCTACATGATAACGCCAAGGTTGGATGTGTTGTAGTAAATCAGCGATCGCCTCTGTTGGAAGTTGCTCAAGTTCCTTGGTTGTACTAAGAAATTCTTGAAAAGAGTTTTGAATGATATGAGTCATGACAAATAAATTGCAAAGTCCTCTATTTTTACCAAACTTGTAAGTTAGTCATTATTCGTGTTTTTAGACAGTATCTTTCTATTGCAAGAGAGTATTCTATAATCTGTTAATATTCTTCGGGAGTCAGGGATCGCCTAGTTTCAATTGCCTGATTCTCCCTGTTCTGTCATTTTAGGAGAACCCAATCGCTGGAAGCCTTTCAGAGATTTAATTTTCGGATTTTGGCTATAAATTTTAGTTACTTTTAGAAAATAAAGGCTGAAGACTTGATTAAATCAAAGTTTTAGAGTCTTGCTTCAATTATTGTTTTTCGAGAGTGACATAACAGGGTTATTCCTTGTTGATAGCTAATGACTTCCTTCGTTCAGATTTCTCTAACAATCCTTTGCTCTTACTTATCTATTCTTCCTGACATTCTTGATAAACTTGCCAGTTTAGCGCTGCTACTTGCTCTTGTAGCCAATGATTAAAACGTTCGTTCAAGAGTCGATAACGCATGGGGCGATCCAACTTAGCTACTAAAAATTTTTCTAGACGAACGATAACTATCCAGTCACCTATTTTTACCGGTGGTGAAAGTTGTTGTGGTTGAATGCAAGATAAAATTTTTGCTAAACCTGGATAAATTTTTTGTAACTCCACAGGCCCAACTAAACCATCTGTTTCAGCTTCAGGTCCTTCAGTATATTTCCTTGCTAATTCAGCAAAAGATTCTTCTCCTTCTTGAATGCGAAAGCAAAGTTCTTGAGCAATACCAATATTAGAGGTTCTAATTAGTGAATAAACAACCCGATTTAACATTGGCTTGCGTTGCAGAAAATAAGATTCTATATCTCCTCCCCATTGAATGCGTTTAAATTTTTCCAGTTTGAGTTGCCGAATAGCAATGCTTTCAAACTGCTTAAATTCCATAGCATTTCTCTGCAACCACTCTTTAAGCATGACTTCAGAGGAGAGTTGATAGTCTTTCGCTAATTGTTGACAAGCTATTTGCGCTTCCTCTGGCGTATACTCAATATCTGCGATCGCTTTATCAATAATCATTTCTTTTACCAGCTGCGGAACCAGTTGGTATTGTGCCATCATTGATACAACTTCATCGGTAGCAAACTTACTATCACCTAATTGGAAAAGTATGGACATACCACTATATTCTCAGGTTAGTATCAGGTTACTATGATTGCAAATTGTCATAAACTAAGATAGTAAGAACATACGTTTTATGCAATGTTCATGCAACAGGTTTACATATACTTAACAACTTGCACCTAGAAATTTGGCGTAGCATATTTGCGGGATGAATCAGGCAGGAAGGGCTACAACTCGATAATGAAGGTAATGCAGTAGCAATTTTATTGATGCTTTCAGCATATTCTCGCTTTTGGAATAGCAAAGTGTTTTGCGATGAAGCCGAGCCAAATAATGCCTTAGTCTTGTATTTTCCCCTTCTATTCGTGTCATGTAAGTTTTCTTAACAATGTGGTCACAATCGTCAATAAAACATGGATAAACTGGATAACCATCTGTCACATAAAAGAAACTATGCCAACACTTAATCACTTGCCATAATTTTTGAAATGTTTCGGCACTACGGTCGCCCAGAACCCAAGCTAAAATTCCGGGATAGTCCTTATTGGCTGCTGTCCATAGCCATTTTTTGTTTTTTTTACCTATAAATGTCTCAAGTTCGTCAACTTGAGTAATTTCTGGTATCTCTGAAGATTCAGGAGCATCTGGCAAAGATTTTACTGCTTTTCTCACCCAATTAATTATCGTGTTATGATTCACTCCAGTCTGTCGTTCAATTGCACGAAAACCTGTACCATTAACGTACATTTTTAAGCATCGCTCTTTTATTTCATCGGAATATCCTACAGAGGAATAGTATTCCACGAAATGGCGCTCGCAGTCACGACAGATGTAGTTTTGTTTACCACGCCTGTGACCGTTCTTACTTATTTTGCTAGATTTACAGTGAGGACATATCATCCCTCTATTATGCAACGCCATCGAAACAGGAAGATTAACTGTCACTGATGGTGGAAGAGTAAATATTGGTGGTGAAAAAACTGCAAAAAATCTTATCTTTCAGCCAGGACAAGGAAATGCCGGAAGCCTCCAAATCAACGCAGACAGTATCAATCTAGACAGAGGTACTATCACAGCTGGCACAGAGGGCGGCACAAAGGGCGAAGGAGGCGACATTTTCTTACATTCTGGTGACTTACGGTTACGTGACAGTGTCATGACTTCGACTGCTGGAGGTAATGGCGACGGCGGCAACATCACTATCAACACAGATATCCTAACTGCTGTAGAAAACAGCAGCATCACCGCCAATGCATTTGAGGGGAGGGGTGGCAATATTAGAATTAATACCAAAGGTCTGTTTGTTTCTCCCAACAGTACAATTACAGCAAGTTCCCAGAAAGGAATAAACGGAACAGTCCAAATCAATACAACTCAATCAGATCCTGCTAGACCTGCATTAATCACACCGACCGTCGCCGAACCCAAATTATCGCAAGTCTGCAACGCATCGTCGAAAAAAGGGACAACTGCTGAATTTGCTCTCGTTGGAACTGGGGGAAGCCCCCGAAAATCGAGCGAACCTGACAACGTAACTTTTAGATGGGCTGAAAACTCCACTTATTCCTCAATCGAACAATCACAGGAACTTAAGACCGAATCAACACAAGAAATTGTAGAAGCACAAGGCTGGAAGTACGATGCTGACGGCAATGTAATTTTAACGACTACACCAATACAAACAACTTCTTCTGAATCTTTATCTAAACAGCCTTGTCGCTTACCAAGCAAGGTCAGCAATAAACCTTGAGACAAACGCAGACTTAAACATGGCAAGAAAACGGCAACTAGCGATTGTTTTAAAACATCTTGTTTTGGGACTATCTTTGACATTGCTGATAATTCTGTTTCAAGAGGCAGCGAAATCTCAAGTTACCCAAACTTCCGGACAATCCCAAGCGCAAAGCCTTACTCAAAAGGGATTTGCACAACTAAATCAAGGTCATCCAGAAGTTGCTTACCAGACATGGGAAAAGGCATACCAGATCTACCGCAAATTAAAAAATAAAGAAGGCATGACTGGCAGCCGCATTAATCAAAGCCTGGCACTTCGAGAGCGCGGGCTGTATCTTCGCGCTTGCTTATCTCTCACTGAAGTCTTAGAGCTAGAAGACTGGATTTGCAAAAATCAGATTCAATTGCCGCAGTCTATTGATGAATCTCAAAAGTACTTGGAAGCTGCTGTGCACAAGCAGCCGCTACTTAAAGTTAGAGCGATCGGGCTTGGCAGCTTGGGTGAGCTACTACGTTTGATTGGTAAGCCTGAAGCGTCTAGAGTTGTTTTACACAAAGCTATTGCTATGGCTAAAAGTTTGTCTTTTGAACAAGATTCAAACTTCCATAATCAATTATTGAGGAGTTTAGCTAATACAGAACGATACTTTTACAGGCAAGCTAAAAATGAATATCAGCTAACAGACGAGCCTATAGCCAAGCAAGAAGCACTTTCTACAGCCCAATCTAAATTTAATTCTGCTTTGCAACTTTATCAAACAGTGGAAGCAGAAAAACAAAATGAAAGTACGCTCTTAGCACAACTGAGCCAAATCGGTTTGTTGATAGATGGAGAGAAATGGTTACCACTAGACAAAGAGATTAAAGCTAGAAGGCAACTTCTTCAAAACTTAGTAAAACAATTATTAGCTTCACCTCAACAATTTCAGCAACTACCAGAGATTGAATCTATTAATGCTCGACTTAGCTTTGCTCAGTCTCTAGTACAAATTTCCCAAAATAATGAATTAGATAAACTGATTTTCTCTGACAGTAAATCTGCATTATCAGCGGCGCTCTCAATTGCTCAAAAAGCTCTATTACTAGCTCAACAAATAGACAATAAGCGAACAAAATCTGATGCAATGGGAACTATCAGTAGTATTTATGGTGCTCTTGGTGAAACAGTTCAATCAAAACAATATTTAGAGCAAGCAATGGCACTAGCTCAATCAGTACAAGCTTGGGATTTAGCATATCAATGGCAATGGCAGCTAGGACGCAGATATCAGCACGAAGGAAGGTTTGACAAATCACTGGAAGCATATGCTGCTGCTATTAGCAGCCTTGACCAAGTGCGAGGAAATCTTTTATCAGTTGATCCTGAAGTTCAATTCTCTTTTAAGGAGAAAGTTGAGCCTATTTATCAAGACTATATGGAGATGCTTTTATCTCAAGGACAGCCAGATTTGAAGCAAGTAATCAAAATTCACGAGCAGCTAAGATTAGCAGAATTAGAAAATTTTTTGAAATGCGGTAAGTTACCTATCTTTTCTTTAACCGATAATCAAAATTTAACCAAATTACCACCTATTATTTATTTGATTAAGATTAGAAATAAAGTTGAAGTAATTGTAAGAGACTTGCAGGGAACACTTCACCATCACTCATTAAACTTCAAGTTAATTGAGAGTTCTATTAATAATTTAATCAAACTTATCCAAGACCAAAATTTTATAGATTTTCAAGAAAATAAATATCTTATTTATTCTAAAGATTTATATCAATTGCTATTCACCCCAATCAAAAAGTTTCTTCCAGACTCAGGAAATTTAGTATTTGTCTTAGATAGCTATTTTCAGAATCTACCTCTTGGTATGTTACATGATGGAAATAATTATCTAATTAAGTCATATAGTATTTCGATAACATTAAATTCATATTTTTTGCAAAGCCAAGCTTTAACACCAGAAAAGTTAAAGGTACTTGCCGCCGGAATCTCTGAAGTAAGCCCTAGTTTTAAAAATCCCTTAGTTCCAAAAAACTTAAATCCTTTACCGGAAGTAAAAGTAGAGATTCAAAATATTAAAAGAAACGCTGCTTCTGTATCACAAGTACTCAACGCTGAATTCACCAGCAGTCGCTTTCAGGATAAAATTAAAGACAATCTGCTTCCAGTGATTCATCTGTCTACTCATGGACAATTCAGTTCCGATCCTGAGCGAACCTTCATCTTAGCTTGGGATCGTCCTATAAATGTTCAGGAGTTAAGCTTCCTATTAAAAAAGGACAATCAGCATTCTGCACTTGAATTACTCGTTCTGAGCGCTTGCCAAACAGCAAAAGGAGACAGGCGTTCTGACTTTTGCCGTTAAGTCTTGAAAGGCTTAGTGGTAAAGGATTTGAGAAACAGCACAACATATACGGTACGGTAATTGAAATCGGGTGCTAAAGGTGATAAGCAATGCTGGACTGGTGGGAGAAGAATTTTGCAACCCTAGAACTGGGCGATCGCCGATTAAATGAGCGTGCAATGTCGATAGGCTATGCTCTAAGCCTTGGATTTGGCAAAGGACTGTCAGAAATCTTCAGCAATGGAACAGTACTCAAAAGAGCTTACGAGTTTTTGCCAATCCAAAAGTGCAATTTTCAAGCATGATTGAGCCGCACTGTCAGATGACGGCGGAGACTGTTGCAGAACAGGATGTAGTGCTGTGTGTGGGAGACACGACTTTTCAAGGGTTATGGCAGTATTACAGCTAAAAAAGAAGGTTATGGCCCAATTGGCAAAGGCGGTAACGGCTTAATATTGCACAGTGCTGTCTTCTATAAAACCTGAGAGTGGTCAATCTGTTGGGTTGTTGTGGCAAAAATTATGGAATCGGGAGCCAAAATTGAAACCGCCGCTAGATGAAACTCCAACACAGAAGAAACAGCGACAGGCAGCAGCCCGTAAAGAAGCCCGAAACCGACCCTTTGAGCAAAAAGAATCTTATAAATGGGTGGAAGCACTCACCACTATCGAAAACCTTGTAAGCCGCATACGCGGGTAATTCATGTTTTTGACCGCGAAGGCGATATCACAGAAGTTTTTGATAAAACTCGTCAACTTCAGCACACTGGAGTTCTGATTCGTGCGGCGCATAACCGTAGTTTGGATCGTGATAGTGAGCGTCTCTGGTCGAAATTAGAAGCACAACCTATCAGTTTTGAACAGGAAATTGAATTACCATCCACGAGCCAGCGACCTGCTCGGCAAACAAAACTGGCGATAAGGTTTTGTCAGATTAACCTCCGTACACCTTATCGCTTTGATAACCGTGACCCTCTACCCGTTTACGCTGTTTATCGCTCTTTTGTCACTTTAGGCAGAGGAAAAAAAGAAATCAGGGTGAGACAGGAAGATAAAAATGGGATAAGTAAGGTAATTAACAATGGATTGAAGTGAGCGCAAATCCCAAAGATAATTGGGGGATAAGGAAAACTGTAAGCCAAGGTTGAATTAAATTAAATAGGATAAAAGGTTGAACTATTAAACGGAGATTGTTCAGAATATTCTTCCAGCCTTTACCATTATTCCACCAGGGATGAGAAGCCAATTTTGATTGAGATTGTGACGGAGAAGAGCGCATTTGGTCTGAATGAAGACTAACCATCAAATAGCTACTACAAACAATCTCCCACCCTTCGGGTTCGCCAGTCGCTACAACGGGGGGAACCCCCGCAACGCGCTGGCTCACCATCGCTCAATATCTGGATAGTGAGTCAAACGATAATCTGCCCAACCTAATTCATTCTTACTTTGTTTTAAACCATAGAACACACCATATGCTGTCACCACCACAATCCCATTCTCGGTTTTTCCCAAATTTCCTATGTACTACCGTTTGACATAATCTGTTGATGTTCCTTTTTTCTTATCTCCTGTTTCGTCAATAATTAAAATGATCGGTCTTCCCTTTAACACTTGTAAAATTAGTTCTAACCGCAAGGTTCTTAACTTTTCTACTTCCCAATGTGCTGAAGTTAAAAGATGATGTAATCCTTGATGATTATCTAACCCAACAATCTTAGCGCTCGCTGGTAGGGTTTTACGTTTTATATCTGAAACACAACCCACATGAAGGTACTTAAAAGCCTCGAAATTCCTAACATCTGAAAACAGGTTTTTATACCACTGGCAATATTCGTCCACAAATTTTACTGTTGGTGCAGCGGAACGAGACTGTATCATGCTCACAGCAACGGTTTCGTCGTTTTTATCTTATTATTCTCTCATCATAGTGACAAAAGAGGGTTATTGAGGTGACGCCGCCAAAAGAATAATCTCTCCTCATACGAACTCCACTCCCAAGTGGGGTTTAATTTTTTCAATCAACGTAAAATCTGGACTTTAGACTAAAGCGCGTGAGCGCATAGCGGTCACGGCGGACAAAAAGCTTGTATCAAAAAATAGGGCGTTGCTGAATAGAGGTATGAAATTTAAAAAATCAGACATTTAAAACTCTTACTCTCTGCGACTGTGCGGTTTTGCGTGAGACAAATTCATACTTTAAATCAGCAACGCCAAAAATAGAGAGATCCTTGTGTGAAAAACAAGCATCTCCCGACGGAAGATGAGAAAAGCACTACCAATCCTCAACTTTCGCTATGGAACTTGTATCGAAACTGAAAGCATTCCGTCAAGAGGCGTACTCGTATCTGGGTCGAGCAAAGGATGCCACATTTGAACTAATGGATGCGATGATGTTGAGCCGAAAAGCCGATAGTTTAGCAGATTTATCATTATGCCCGGTATTTCGCCGCAAATGGTCAAGTGCCTATGAATCGCTTCAAGATACACGACCACAACGAAATAAGTTGATGAAATTGTATATTCAACAAATAGAACAAGAAGAACATATTTTACTAGCTGGTGACCATACTGCATGGTCAAGACCAAATGCACCTACTGTGAAGGAAAGAACCTACGAGCATTATACCCAAGGAGGATTTGGAGGAAAACCAGTCACTGTTGGCTATGGGTACAGTACCCTAGCGTTAATTCCGGAAGCAGAAGGGAGCTGGGCATTACCTCTAAGACATGAGAGGATAACCAGTTGGGAAACACCGATAGACAAAGCAGTCTGGCAACTCAAAAAAGTATGCCCACACCTACCACATAGGGCAATTTCATGTTGGGATATTGAGTATGGATGTGCCCCATTCGTAATCAAAACAGCAGATATAGAAGTTGATAAAATTATCCGTTTACGGTCGAATTTGTGTTTGTGGACAGCACCACCAGCATACGGTGGCAGAGGCAGAAGACGAATTCACGGGAGTAAATTTAAACTTTTGGATGGATCTACTTGGGATGAGCCTGTAGAAACAATAGAGTTAGAAGATGCACAACTAGGGAGATTAAGAATTCGCTTGTGGCATGAGCTACACCTACGTAAATCTCCACTACACCCAATGTCGGTGATATTAGTCGAACGCTTGAAGTCCAATGGTAGTAGACGAGTACAAAAACCAATGTGGTTGGCTTTTATTGGCAAGTCCATGCTCCCTTGTACAAAAATTTTCCGATTTTACTTACGACGCTTCGGTGTTGACCATTGGTATCGTTTTGCTAAACAAAGGCTACATTGGACATTGCCAAAACTCTCAACTCCGGAGCAATCTGATAGATGGAGTGACCTAATGCCGATGATAACTTGGCAATTGTGGTTAGCACGGGATATCGTTAAAGATAACCCTTTACCTTGGCAAAAAACCTCTCCAAAGCTAACTCCGGGAAGGGTTGCACAATCTATGGGTGCAATTTTAACGCTGATTCACACACCAGCTCAATCCCCAAAACCACGCGGAAAATCCCCTGGTTGGAAACCAGAAACAACACTCCATCGTAGAATTAACTACCCTGTGGTTAAAAAACAAACTAAAACTCCTACTCCGCAACAACCCAAGCCCGCTTAAAAAGTTTGTTTTTTTAATCTGTACACTAATACGCATCAAATTCTTTCTGTTGCGCTGTTTTGTCGTTTCTTAGTCTAAAGTCCAGTAAAATCCAGCATCCGCTACTATCTCTGCTTTAGCTATCGGGTCATCCTCATCCACATCGAAAAAGTTATCTTCACCTAACTCATCTTCTTGGGTAGGTGCAATAACAGAAGAAGAAGCATTAATACTATCATTTGGTTGCTGTTGTGTCTGTGTGGAAGTAGGAGGTACAACCCCAGCAAAAGATTGACCGACTATTGGGGTAACTAGTACCAACTGCGATATCTCCTCTAAGCCACAAGTGCGCTTAATCAATAATATCTGACTCTCCAATACCCCAATTGCCCAGATAGCAACTTTTCTTAACTCTTCACCTCTCACCCCAACTGAATGCATCGCCAGGGGCAACCAAAATGCCTTGAGGGTATGTACCACCGTCTCCACTAACCCCATCTCAATTGGGCTAGATGCCAAGTACTCAAACATCTTACCCGTAAGTGTGTTTACACTCCTTTTAATCTGCGGGATCACCGCAAATTCTTTCTCACCCATCCAAATTATCCAAACTCCAAACCATTAATTAAAAGATTGAGTTACAAAGTACGATGTCCTTACCGATAAAGGAAAAATTATCAGTAATAAAAAGTATTCATCTATACCTTAAACCTATACTGAGAAAATGTCATCTCCAACTATCCCACACTAGCCCCAAGCTAGCCTCCTACATAGTACAAATATCCCTAGTACAAGAGTACTGTCGATGGGTATAGTATGGTTGTGCCTACTCCCACCATACTCTCGCATAACCACAGTATCCTCCATTCCCCAGAATGACATTCCCATACAGTACTGTTCTTCCACTAAGACCACTAAGGCAAGGTATGCCCAATAGGGTCATTCAAGAATAGAATTTTAAATTAATTTACTAAATGGAAAGTATAAATATTCTTACAAAGAGAACCAAATCTATTAAAGTGTACCTGTTTGAGGATGAGAAAGCTACCATTAAAGAGAAAGCTGCTGCTACAGGAGTAACCGCCTCTGAGTACCTGCGCTCCTGTGGGTTGAAACGAGTACTGGCTTACTTACCACCAGCTGATTTAGTAACTATTCGTAGCGCCGCAGGTATGGCTAAAAGCGAACTGATGATGCTATTACATTTAGTAAAAGAAACAGGTCATCCCCAACTAGCCCAACCAGTCGAGAAGGCGATCGCTCAAGTGGATAAAACTATTGCGGTTGCATTCAATATGCCACTAGACTAGCTCAAAATCAGAAGGCAGCCTCACTTTGGAAGGTAACTCAAGCGTTCTACTTCTAGGAACCTTAGAATCGAATAGATAATCAGGCATAGTAATCATAGAATCGCAATGGATAAACACTTAGACACAAAGGAAGTTTTTGTTAAGGCTCACGTTCGCATCATCAAGCAACGAGTTTATCGCTTCGTCTGTAAACAGTGTAACCAAGTAGTGGAACGGATATGCTATCCCTCACATCCCCTCTATTGCTCTAGGTGCAAACCGTCGAAGCCTCCAAAGCAGAAACCAGCACCCATGTTAATTAAATCTAAGAAGAAACCAAAAACAAAACAGATGGTATCTGTTAATAATGACCGAGGAGTTGCAGCACGTTAGTATACAGATCCGATGAGGAAAACTATACACACAGCATTAGCCAACCGACATCAAGCATAATTAGTAAAGTGATACCCGTCATCTACAAAAAAGCTGGCTTCCTTGACACTTTAGAATACGTGTTGGGAAAAGATAATGCTGTAGTTATAGATACTAACATGATGGGAAAAACTCCAGAAGAATTTAACAGGCAGTTTCTCACAACCAAATATACCAATAAGGCTGTTAAGCGGCAATGTGCCCACTTAATTATTGCGATCGCACACCGTGAAGGTTATCACGAGCATTTATCCGATAGTCAGTATAACTATGTGGCAAGAGAATATCTAGCAGACATGGGATACTTGCCAGGGGAACAAACAAACCTTCCGCCTTCCCAGTATGTCGTCGTTCGCCATCACGACCGCGACCACGAACACTTACATATAATAGCTTCCCGTATTAGGTTAGATGGCAGTTTGGTTAATGATTCCTACGACTATTTCAACTGTCAGGTATCAACCAGACGCATCGCAGCAGAACTGGGATTGGAGGTTACACCAACAACTTCAGAGGTGATCGCCTCTAGATTGAAACAAGAGTATGGAATTATTGCACCTATAAGTCCCAATCGCAGTAAAAGTATCAGACAAATCAATAGCAAGCACAAAAACCCCACAAGTAAGGAGATTATTCGCTCGAAGATAGAAGAGGCCATTCAAAATAGCCCTACCGTCTCTACCTTTATCCAACGCCTAGAGGAAAACAATATTAGGGTATTACCGAAGATGCGGGGTTTGGAATTACTCGGCTTTACCTACATCCACAATAATATTAAAATTGCTGGTTATCAGGTATACAAACCCTACAGTTGGAACAAACTCCAGTCCGAGTACGGATTAACATATGATTACAAAAGGGATATAGCCGTACTCGAACAAGCTAAGACAAAGGCAATTAACCGCAGAGATAATCTCACTTTACCAGAAGTAACAAGCGACTTAGAGAACCAGCTATCAGCAGAGAATAAATCTTGGGCAGAGAGTATATTACCAACCATCGGTAAAATTTGGGATCTGGCAAACCAAACAGGAAAAATCAAGTTAATGGATGGAGGAATTAAACTCTTAAAAGGAAAAAATTACAAAATTACTATCAAGGGTGAAGAATTAACTATCTCGTCACTTCAAGATGATAGAGAAATAGCAAAATATAACCTAGAAAAAAATACAGTATTAGCTGCCAATCCTACAGATGAAGATAAACAGTACTGGGAAAAACTAACTCATAAACAATCAACATTTACTCAAAATAAAGATATAGAATTTTTGTCTTAATTATTTTTTACCACAGCATCATGGTTTATATTCAGTCCAAGTTAATCCAATTTTACCCCACCATCAATTTGGAATTAACTACTCAGGTATCTTACCAAAGTTCAGCATAAAAGCTAATTCTATAAGTGGTAGATTTTCTAAATATTAAATTAAAACCATAAAGTAATAAAAACTTATAATAATATCATGTTAAATAAAGTAATTGTAATAATTATCAAATTCTAGTTGGATGTAAACTCAGTTTATAAAAAATAAAATCGAGTGGGAAAGCTTTCAGACGTAGGTATGGTTATCGAGGCAAAGCATTTCGACACTCGTCTAAATCAGTGGATTCATACCGATAACAACCCAAGCAATCCAGACTCCCTGTTGAAAGAGGAGTTGACAAATAGCCTGCTAGAATACTTTTTCCCAAATGTGGAGTTCTCGTTCGGACATATGGACGAGAAAGCTACCGCCGACCAATTAAAAAATCACCCAGAAGGACACAAACTATTACTATCATCAAAAAGCCGACTATTATACGGCCCAGAGGAATGTCTTGAAACTATAAGCAAGTTATGTCCTGATAGCAAAGACAGGGGTGCTTATGGATCGATATTCCTCGGTTCGTGCAAAAATGCGATCGCCGCAGAATTAAATGTCCTCGTCGTGGATGATAGCACCGGGGAGAATGGTGGCATTATCGACAATAACCAAGCCTATCGCCTCACTGGGGACTGCTACGGACAAATCTCCACAGAGTTATACCACCAGCTAACCGGACACCAAGAAGGCAACCAGTACCGGGTTATCCAGCACCGCTTTGGTTGGACGGATAAAGATGGTGAAGATGGCAAATTTAGGTTTGGAAAGGGTACTCTACGCCCGGCTAACCTCGACCATATCCTCAATTATCAAGACCCCAATAACCAAGCTAAAGTTGACCTAATTCTTCCCTTATCAGCTTTCAAGGGAACCGATAAAGATAACCTCAACGGGCCAAGCAAACCCCAAATAAAAACTGGGCTGTATCGCCAAAAAATCTGGCTGGGGGAAAAATCTCAGTCTGAGTTAGGTAAAACTGCTATCTCTCAAATGATTGCATCCTTTCCCAATGGGTTAAAGGATTTTGCTGAAACGGTAGAACTCGAAGCAGCAAAACTCAAAGAAGCGTTGGCTGACCCGCGCAAGATAGCCCAACTCTATTGCGAGAAATACGAAAAACGTAAAGCCTTCCTGGAACAACAAGCCGCCCAATTGGAGGAAGAAGCAACCATCAACCCAGAAGTAACCGAAGAATTTGAAAAGCTGCAAGAACGGTTAGCAACTGACACAAGCATTTACAAGCTCATCAAAAAAGACCTCGAAGGGTCGGGACAACTATTAGAAACTGAGAAAATCCAAAGAGAACTAGCTCGATTTGTCCAAGGCGAGTGGCAAGATATCTCCGTTGGAAAAACCCTCACTTTTGAGCGGGCGATGGTCATCCCGTCAAAAAACCTAAGAGATGGTGAAGTCTGCATTCCTCATTACCAAGATGGTGAGGAGGTACTCAATTTCCGCTCACCCTTCCTAAACTCTAATGGCCTGTGCGTCTCAACCAACAAAATAGTAGAAGACATCCTTGGACCCGATGGCAAACCCCTTGCAGGTGTTATCGCCGTCTCTGATGAAACAAGCGATCGCATTTACAACCGCCTCAACAAACAACTTTTATCTATCCTTCTAGAAGCCCAAGGTAAAAATATTCAGTTAGAAGGTATTGAAAATTACTTAGATAAAAATATTGGTAAGCTCGGAACCAAAGACAAAATAGAGTTTATTAACAAGTTTAATGAGTATATTCAAAAACTTCAGTCTGCTGGTTATGAACTAGAAATTCTTCCTCAAGAGTCCGAACAAGAGAGGCAGGCACGTGACTATGATGGTGATTGCATCGGCTTCGAGCAAGCAAGTAAATACCCAAACCTTACAGCAGAGGCTCTTGAGCGCAACCTACCCGAAAACGCTTACGACCCAACTGTCAAACTCAAGAAACAGTCATTTTATCAGGAAGATGGTAGCCAGCCAGAGTTTGAGGAAATCGCCATCCACATGAGTGATGGCATTAGCGTCGGTATTATCAACAATCACCTTACGTCAATTGAAGCGTTAGAGTCAGAAATTACGATTCTGAAAAAATTTGGTAGCGAAAAAGAGCAAATAGAGTACGTACAGCAAGTAGCCAAACACTACGAAGATTTGTTCAAGACAGAAGCCTGGGCAAAATCCAAGGGTATCGAAGGTAAAGAAGTTCCCGATAAGTATCGCGCTTCCTTGGAAGAGTTTGTCCAAACCGTTCGGCAAGAACCCCTAACCCAGGCAACTGCACTCTTTGCAATGGGCATCAACACCCGAATGTATCGGGAAATGATTGCCGAAGCTGCATTTCAAAACCAAATTGCGGTTGACCTCTTCAAAAGTGCCAATAAACCCGAAATAGAGATTATCCGCAACAACAGTCAGATTCTCCACCGAGAAGTCAACTATATTCGGGATAAGAAAAAAGATTTTTACCTCGACAGTACTATTAAACCAACTGGTAACTCGCCAGTTGAAATCCTCATCAGTAAGGTTAACCAGTACTTTGAGAAAGCACAACTTGAATCACGTGAACTAGCTCAATTTTCAAACCTATTCAAAGGAGTAGAATTTACCTACGAACAACGCCTGCAAGCTAACCTTGCCAAAAGAGAATTTGATAGGGAGTTCAACAACGCTACACGTTACAGCCAGCGCAAAAAGGTAGAAAAAGGGCCATCAGCAAGTATCGATATCGGGAATGGTAAGAAACTCGATGTTACAAACCTCCTCAGATATGACCATCCTCTGATCTGGAATGCACAAAAAATTACCTTAAAAGTATCAGAAATACCAGCCGAGAAATGCTCGAAAGATAAGCCCCATCGGTATCGAGTCTACGCTCAAATTAATGATGAAACTGAAAATGGTAAACCCAAGTTTAGAACGTTAGGTACAGTATCCAAAGAGCAAGAAGCCAAACTTCAAGAGTTGGGAATTACGCCCAACCAAGAAATTACATCAACCAAGATATCCTTCCAACCTGAATTGAGTGAAGGACAAATTAAGTTGATGTACCAAAAAGCTTACCAAATAGCCGAAGATTTCTATAATTCGATTCCTGATGACCAAAAGCTAAGAATGGCTGCTGCAACTTGGGCAGTATCAACAACTCGTGAAACTTCTAATTCCAGAGGTCAAAGTGAAATTGAACAAGAAGTGGAAAGACAAAAGAAAGTATCAAATTTTGTATTTGCTACCTTCATTGATAAAATTATTAAACAAATATATACACTGCAATTTACTGGATTTACCCTTACGGGTTATAACCGTACAAGTGAAATAATCAAGCCAGAAAACCAGGGTCAACTTCAAGAAATTAGATTTAATATTAGCGAACAAGTAGACAATAAAGGTAATACTGTCATTAAAGATGTCATTGAGGTCAAAAATCCAGAAACAGGGGATTATGAAACCTTCGCTAACATCAACGCCACCGATGGTAAGCTCCACATCGGTACAACAGCAACTGGTACTATTGAAAAGGGTGAAGTATATACAGCAACGGTTACAGCAAAAATACCTGGACTACCCGAAGTAAGTTTCGAGGTAAAAGAATTACAAAAATTTCAATATAAAGACCAAAGGTTTAATGGCGAGCAAGTAAATTTAACCATAGTTCAAGGTAAACTTGAGCGAGAAGATTATGTTATCACTTTTCAAAATGGCAGTAAAGAAGAGAAATTAGGTACTCTTTCTAAAGAATCAGTAAAGGTAGGAATAGAAGCAGGATGGCTGGCAGAAAAGCCCGGTCAGAAGGGACAGCAATTAAAGTTAAAAATTACCAGTATTACTACAGGTAAAAATGCATTTGCGATTGGAGAAACACCAGAAGGAAAGCTTGTAAGAATAGAAATAGATGATAAGTTTAAAGATAAAGAATTCATAAGTCAAGAACTATCTATAAATATTAAGGCTTATGATAAACTCTGCTATTACACTGCTAAAATCGGCGATAAATCATTAGGAATCATCGGACAATATAGCGAGCGGGTATATAAAGGAAAAAGTAAATACAATAAAACACCTAGCGTACCAGAACAGTTAATTAGAGCAGGTATAATTAATGAAAACAAAGTTCAAACAACCATACCGGTTGTTATCACAAGTAATGCAACTACCTGCAAATTAACTATTAACCCCGAATCAGTACAATATCCCGAAAACTGGATTAAACGTTATCAATTAGTTGAACAACAAAAAGAAGTATCACCAGTAGAACAAAAAAATAGCCAATTATTTGATAAAATTATTGAACGTCCTACTCTTATGTTTCAGAGCCAAGAAGATAAATTAGTAGGATTAATCGGGTTAGCTGTTGATAGTAAAAAAGCCGAAGTAACAAAAGAATTTTTACAAAGAGTAGGAATAACATACGAGCAACTTCCCAAATCAGAAAGCCGATTGGAAATCAAAAAAGGCATGACAGTATTCATGCTAGATGAAAGTACAATTCCTCCCGAAATAAAAGAACAATTTATAGAAAGAGTTGGCGGTATCAAGAGTAATGTTACTCCACCACTAACTGCTCCAATCATTCCAGAACAAACCATATATTTTAGCAACCCCAACCAGCAGTATACTCTAGAAGATAACTCACAAGTTATCAAAGAAGCGATAGGATTAGTAGCACCAGTCCAAGATGTTGGTGCTATCAACTATTGGTTGGAGTCTAAAGGAGCAAATAGTAATTACATTATTGAAGAAGATAGCAGTATAGCTATATTTATTCTTGAGAAAGATACAGTCAGTAGTGAATTGGAAGAAAATTTAAACACCCTCTTAGGAGAAGCTATCAATATTGGTGAAGTAGATGGATTTGACCAATATGAACAATTAAGTAATGAGCTTTATCAAAAGGTAAAAGAACAAGGTAGTCTATTAGAAATAAGCTCTACACCACAACAAAGCGAGTACAGACAGGTACTTCAATCACTCCCGAATCGTCCCAAGTTATTAAGTCAGGAAGAGATACCCCTGCCAATTGCACCTGCAAAACCTGCTGGTATAGAAGAAAATAACACTCAAAATCTGCAATTACCAGTAGATAAATCATTCAATTACAATCTGGATAAACAAGCAACTGCAAGCAATATAAGGAATGCGATCGCCAGCGCCAGCAATCCCAATTCTCCATTAACACAATCAACACAAAATACTCAAACCTGGACTGCCCAGCCTATTAGACAAGAATCTATTGAAGGCAAAGTTGCTGCACAACCAATTGTACTCCCTTCAACTCAAGAAGCAGACCATACTAAGCCTATCGAAATTATGGGTGTCATCACGAGCGAAAAAGTCGAACAATTGCGATCGCATCTCGAAACCTACATCAAACCAGTACTTGAAACCGATAAATCAAACTATGCACCTGGTAGACAAGTAGCCTGGGTTGGTGCCAAGTGGGACTTAAAAGACAAGGATTTCAAAAGTGGGGTACAAGACGACAACTTGATGCAACTTGTCAAGCAGGTTTACCCCGATGCAGATATTGTACTGGTAACTTACTCAGAGCAACCCGGTGCTGGCATTAATTATCACCGCGATGACTCCTACGCCGCAACAGAAGCCCGCAGCATTAATATTGGTAACTCCGAGTGGGGATATCGCGCTGCCAAGGAGCAAATGGCATGGACTAGGGAAGAAAATAAAAACGCGACTTACCAAGAGTTTAAACTTGAATCTGGTACAGTCACTCGGTTTAACTGCAAAAACGAACACGCCGCTATCAATACTGAAGCTAAGAGATGGTCTATCAACATCTGGTCAATTAAAAATGACCTCGGTAGGGAGAATAGTGTTCGCCAAAAGTTTGAGAATTTCCTCGCCTCAAACCAACCCCCTCGTGCAGTAATTAACAGTAACGATGACCTGACTATCAAGAGTAACGAGTGGATACCTGGCGGCGAAATAAAAGTAGAGCGTAGCTATACTGACCTCAAAGATGCTACTCGAAACGCACCCCTTCCCAATACCCCAAAGCAACCAATCGTTGAAGAACTTATTGCCATTGGTAATCAAACCGCAGCACGCGCTCAAAACCCCCAGATTCCAGAAAATCCTACTATATCAGGTAAACCAGTACCAATGGTTTACTCGCTACACACGCACGGCGAACCTGACAAAGTACCAGTCAACACAACCATTGATGCCATGCGCGGGTACGGTAGGATACACACCACCAGAGGTGTAGACTACCAAAAAACCTATGGCATCAAGGAAGGAGATATTGCGATCGCCCTTGGTAAGAATGGTGAACAGGTAGCATTCCGTGTGGGCAAACAATACGAAATTACCCCCCAAATGATTCAAAATCCAGCGTATACCAAAGCCTGGGCAAATTGGGAGAAACATTCAGTCAAAGAACTTACCCAAACCCAAGCAAGTAAAAGCAAAATATATGGGTTGTTCATGGAACCCCTGGGGGATTATGTCAACGACAAGATTGTTCCGTTCCCAACCGTCCAGAAGCAAACTGCAACACCTATTAATGTTAGTCCTGACTCCAACGATGGGCTAGGAGCAGCACTTGCCAACGCCACTGCACTAGCCAAAGAACAAGGGAAACTGCAAAACGACTACCAAGTTTCATTTAATAACAACCCAGAAGCAGCAGCTGGACGTTATGGAGTAGAAACCCATTTCCAAAAACCTGAAGGGCTAGCATACGCATCCGCAGAACACGCATTTAACCACCAAAAGCAGTTGAATCCATCAGCCGATGAATACAAGCTAATGGTGGAGGTACTTCAAGCCAAACTCGAACAACACCCCCGGCTAATTGAGGCGATCGCCAAACGCGGAGGAACTAAGTGGTTGGAAAACTGTACGGCAGTTGCTACAACGGGGGGCTTTGGGGCCCCCACGGAGTGGGGTTGGGGGGAAACCCCCCTTACGGGTTCGGCAGTTCCTACCCTACGGGAAGGCGTTCCGCCTACAACGGGGGAAACCCCCGCAACGCACTGCCTCACCAGTATAACTAACGCCCAGGATAAACAGTGGGAGGGTAAGGGTAAGGAATCAGCATTTATCAGGGCGCTCTCGGAAGCTTATGCCAACATTATCGAAAAATTTAACGTACAAACTGCAACACAACCAACCCAGGAAAGCATTGCTAGTACAGTTACACCAAAAGAAATACAACCAGAAGTAAATACAATCGCCGAACGTGGTAAAAAACCCATTACGGTTATCAGTGGTGGGCAGACAGGCGCTGATATGGGCGGTCTTATTGGTGCTGCATTATTGGGATTGCCCACTGGAGGTACAGCTGCTGCAGAATGGGTAACGGAAAACGGCGCAAATCCCAACCTCCAAAAGTACGGACTTATTGAGGGAGAAAAAGGGAGTTCGGCTGTCGAAACATACAACAAGCGCACTATCAAAAATATTCGCAACTCTGATGGTACTGCAATCTTCGGCAATATCAACAGTCCTGGGAGCAGGTTTACAGCCAAAGTTGTACAGGATATGGGCAAACCCATACTGCACGTACCTACAGAAACTGCACTTAACGACAAGCCCACCGCCGCACGACAACTGCGTGATTTTGTTGAGAAAAACAACATTCAAACACTTAATATCTCCGGCAACCGGGAAAGCAAAGCCCCAGGGCTGCAAGCTGCGGTAGCTGAAATCGTACAAATAGGACTTGCCTACCAGAAAAACCAAGATAACAGTCAGGATGTACCTACCTGCCCTACTCCCACTATCCTGCAATCCAAAACAATAGCCCCCGGCATTAACTTATCCTCCCGCAGTCCCGATCCTTTGGGAGGAGCGCTCACCAGCACCACGGTCAAGTCAAAACAAATCGGCACTACAGATAAGGAGTATCCGGTATCCTTCCGGGACAATAAAGCAATGCCCGTCGGCAACTACGGGCTAGAAACTTACACCAAATCTAAAGAGGAGGGACAACCTTTCCTATCAGCAGAGCAAGCTTTTTATGCCTACAAGGAAACTCTGCCTTTAGGCGAACCAAGAGTACAGCTAATGGCAGAAATACTGCAAACAAGATTTGAACAATACCCCGAACTTACGGAAGCTGTAACCCAAAGGGGAGGTGTCGAATGGCTAAAACAGTGCAGTTATTTAGTATCCAGTGAGACAAAAAATTTCTGGGAAGGAAAGGAATTAGAATCAGCCTACATCCGCGCATTAACTCAAGGATATACCAAAGCACTAGAAAATATTAATTCACAGGTAGTAGAAAACCAATCAGCAGAAGCAATACAGCTTACTTCCAACCAAGCACCACAGCCAACGCCAAAGGAAACAGAACAAACAAGTTTCACTCTTAAAAATCAAACTCAGAGTCCGCAAACTCTAAACGCGGATATTCAACAATCATTGTCACTAACACCAGTTAATAGTCACACTAGCTCAATAGATAAGACTCTTAATACCATTAAACAAAGTACTATTCAAAACCTCCAGAATTGGTATGAAGCTGCCAAAAAATTAGGTAGAACAGAAAAATACATCAATCGAATTCAAGAAGTAACTAACCAGTATAAAACTGACAGTAGTTACAATCTTGAAAAAGCTTTCAAAGCTATGTCACGTGATATTAGGGAACTACAGCAAATTAATGAAATTACAAAGCTTGCCCAAAAAGTTGCTAAAACCTTGGGTCAAGAAGATGTTAACGGTATAATGAGTGTTAAAACTGAAAGTTATAAAAATTATCAAATAGCAACTAAAGCACAAGAACAAACATATTTAATTAAAGACAAAGATAATAATGTGCTGTTATATATTCGAGAAAATAAAATCCAAGTAAATAATCTAAATGAAGAAGTTATAAACGACTTTAGGTTTATGTACTTCCAAATTGAAAATAGTCTCCAAGACGTTAAAAAAGAACTAATAGAGAGGTAAATAATGACAAAAATGACAAAAGCAATGACATATGCTAACCTACAGGAATTAATCAATAAATACGGCATTACAGACGAAAGTGTTTCTAAAAAAGCACAAGAAATTGGGTTAGTTACCCCAGAGCAAGAAGAAAAAGCCAAACAAGCACTTTTTCAAAAAGCAAGCGCAATGCATGATGAAAAAGTAATGCTTTTCCAAGTCAGTATCGAAAGTATGGAGCCAATTAATTTCCAGAATTTTGAATCTGGAAAGCAAAATCAAGCCCAAGGTACAACTACTGCTATAGAAAGCCAAACCTCCAGCACCGATAAAAAAGATGATGACAAAAATGGTAAAAATGAAGCCATTACTAAGGATAAAAAAGTAGTAATTGCTAACCATTCAGATGTTCAGCAAATAATAATTCCTAAACTTTTAGAAGTATTAAGTAATGAAGGAAAGCCAGAAAATAGGTCGATAGTTTATCAGGGTGACAAGTACACAGCTAGCATCAAACTGGAAGATAATTCAAATACCCTCTTTCTTGATAGAAATTCAGATTTAGAAAATCAAGAAGCGCTAGTAGCTTCTAAAAGTCATAATGATCCTAGTTATAGTATCATAGTAAATAATATTACTCAAGAAGAGTTTGAGCGGTTTAAGTTACTCTTTGAAAAGCAAAACCGCCATAAACAAGTTCAGCAACAAACTCAGGATTCTGAGAAAGAGCTTGAATAATTAAGTAGATAGACATAATTAAACATAAAATGCACACGCTAAGAAAGTAGATAGGATAAGCCTTTTCCCTTTTCCCTTCTGCCTTCTGCTTTCTACTTAATTAAATTATTCCTACCAAGATACCGAACAAAAACCCACAAACAATAAAAATATATCTATTCTGTATCTTATTCTTAGGAAAGGTAATCCAAGCCATAACGATACAGTAAACCAATCTAAAATAGTCAGTATCGACGGTAAGCTGCCCTACCAAAAAATTAATAATAAAAAAGGCTCTCTCAGAGTAGTTATGTTAAAATATTATAAATAAATCTAATATATCTCCCTAGAATTAGCAGTAATTGGTGGCGACAGCCCAAGCT